>DLUN01000247.1:2092-3283 GCA_003444615.1 Syntrophomonas sp. | reverse complement strand
AAAGTAGAAGATGTAAACGGTTTTCCCCCTGATGATTCTATTAAAAGAATCCATTTTGATGCCTTAACACCGCTGTATCCCACCGAAAAAATTACTTTGGAAACTGAAAGCCAGGAGTTATCCACCCGGGTTATTGATTTGGTAGCTCCTATAGGCAAAGGCCAACGCGGTCTTATTGTAGCTCCTCCTAAAGCGGGAAAAACGGTCTTGCTGCAGAAAATTGCTCAGGGTATAACCTCCAATCACCCGGAAATGGAGGTCATTATTCTGCTGGTTGATGAACGGCCTGAAGAAGTAACCGATATGCAGCGCTCTACCAAAGCGGAAGTGGTAGCCTCTACCTTTGATGAACCTCCGGAAAACCATGTTAAGGTAACCGATATGGTATTGGAACGAGCCAAACGATTAGTGGAACATAAAAAAGATGTTGTCATATTAATGGACAGTGTTACCCGTATGGCTCGGGCTCATAATCTAGTGGTTCCTCCCAGTGGGCGCACCTTGTCGGGAGGTATCGATCCGGCTTCTCTGGACAAACCCAAGCGCTTTTTTGGGGCGGCTCGTAATATAGAAGAGGGCGGCAGCCTTACCATTATTGCTACTGCTCTGGTGGAAACCGGTTCCCGGATGGATGAAGTGATTTTCGAAGAATTTAAGGGACGGGGTAATATGGAATTGGTCTTAGATCGCAAGCTGGCTGAAAGACGTATATTCCCAGCTATCGATTTGAAACGCAGCGGTACCCGTAAGGAAGAACTGCTGCTTAGCAACGAGGAACTGGAACTGAGCTGGCATATACGCAACTATTTCAGTGAGTTTAATCCGGTTGATACCATGCAGGCTATGATAGATACACTGAAAAAAACCAAATCCAATAAGGACTTGGTCAGGGCAGCACCTTTGGTGTTTGGCAAGGCTAACGGTTTCAGGTACTAAACCCAAGGTATACCTTTCCTAAAATTGGTCAAAAATAAGGGCACAGGCCCTTATTTTTTTGTGCCGGTAAGAAACGAGGTGGAAAATCGTGTACCAACAATGGATAAAATCCCTGGTAATAGGCATCCTCTTGACCGGAATCCTGGTAACACCAGCCTGGGCCGGATTGAACCAGGGGAAATTTTTTCCCGCTGGCCAAACCAAAACGGTGATAGTGGATAGTCAGATTAGGTATTACCAGATCCAAAAAGGAGA
>DLUN01000247.1:0-1879 GCA_003444615.1 Syntrophomonas sp. | reverse complement strand
CATGTTATCCGTAAAGGAGAGACCATGTGGGATATTGCCAGGCGCTATAATATTAGCCTGGCCCGCTTGAAAGCTGCTAATCCCAGTAAAAACCCAGTTAATCTGAAAATCAATGATGAACTGGTGATACCAACTGATACCTACCAGGTGGCCCAGCTTACCCAGGAACCTTCTCGGGGATGGTCGGTAAGCGGCCTTTTTAACTGGCCGGTAATAGGGGTGATTACCTCTGGATATGGATGGCGGCAATCGGGCTATCATCATGGCATCGATATTGCCGCGGATATTGGTGAGCCTATCAAAGCCTGTGCCGCAGGAAAAGTTATTTTTGCTGGCTTTAAGTCCGTCTATGGCCGTACTGTAGTCATAGAACACCCGGATGGAAAGGAAACTCTTTATGCTCATGTACAGGCCATCAAAGTAGCACAAGGAGATACTGTAGCCCGGGGTCAGGTGATTGCCACAGTAGGAATGACCGGCAGAACCACGGGGCCACATCTTCATTTGGAAGTACGCAACAAAGGGAAACTCTGCGATCCGTTGACCTATCTACAGCGTTAACAAAAGACTATCTGGGCCCCCTAAAGGGGGCTTTTTTTATGTAGAAATATCAGCTAGTCTATAAGTAGACTTTAAAAGAGAGGATAGCCATGTTTCTAGCTCTATATGCCAATGAAAATAATGAATTATTAGAACATCCTGGTGTCTCCATGCTGGCCAGAACCGGTACCACTTGGGTCGAGCCAGAGGAAGAGGAAATGATTCCTCTGCCTAAAGGGGCTTCATTAGTAACGGTTCCTCACTGTATTCCCGTAGGGCTGGATGGGGATAGACTGACCTATTTTGAGGACGATCCTTCGGGACGAGGGCAAAGAGCCTTTGCGGTAGCAGCTTTACTGCCTCAAGGATTTACCAGGACTCTTTTGCCGGCCTCTGTCAGCAGCCATAGTTCTGGAACTCTTCCTTTACTAGGTTATGCTGCCGTTGGTTTCAAGAACGGTCAGATTTATACGGCGGCTGTTCAGACCGATGAACATCGCAAGTGGCATCCGGTATATTATAATACCGCCCGTTTACCAGAGCGAATTAGCCGCCTGCTGGGCCAATATCCCGATAATAGGATTTTACAGCATTTAGCCCATTGTTCCATGGATTACAGCTGCTTTACCGCTCAGAATATATTCTACCGCCGCTGGGAAGGAGGCATTCCTACCATGGCTGCTTGTAATGCTGATTGTATTGGCTGCATTTCCGAAAGCCACCAGGGTATTGAGTCGCCTCAACAGCGCTTGAACTTTGTTCCTGATGTACACGAAATAGCTGAGATTGCTCTGGGACACCTGCAAAATGCCCGGGAGGCCATTATCAGTTTTGGTCAGGGATGTGAAGGGGAACCGTCTTTGAATGCGCCTCGCCTGGCGGAGGCTATACAAATAGTGCGCCGGCAGACTGAGCAGGGCACCATCAACATAAATACCAATGCCGGATTTAAGAGCGGATTGCGCCAGCTATATGATGCAGGTCTGGACAGTATGCGGGTTACCATTTTCTCCTTTGTGGAGGAAAACTATCTAAACTATCATAGGCCGCATAACTATAAATTGGCCCAGGTACGTGACTCCATTGCTGAAGCCCGGGATAAGGGAGTGCATGTTTCTATAAACCTACTGGTCTTTCCGGGTTTTACTGATCGGGAATCGGAAATAGAAGCCCTGCTGCAGTTTATAAGACAAACACCCGTGGACATGATACAACTGCGTAACTTAAATATCGATCCCGATTATTTGCTGGATTCCTTGGAAAGTCAGGAAGATGGCTTAGGCATTTTAACATTTTTGCATATCCTTCAGCAGGAATTACCCCAAGTGGCCATTGGGTC
>DLUN01000064.1:5360-11755 GCA_003444615.1 Syntrophomonas sp. | reverse complement strand
CCCAAATGGAGCATAACTATGTAGAAGGCATATCTCAACCTATCTGGCACAAGGAGGATGTAGAGGTGAACAAGGGTTATCGGGAAAGTCGCTTTGATGAAGTTATGCAGGAAATAAAGCCTCTGTTAAATGATTATGCTAACTTTGATCTGGTGGTAGGGATCCCTTTTGTAGATGAACAAGAACACCTGCCCCAGCTTTTGATGTCAATGGACCAGGTACTCAAATCATGGATAGGCAAGAGGCAGTTGATTGTATGTGTGGGTGATGCGGAAGCGGGCCATATTTTGGAATCTATCCAAAAGCTCCAGCTTCACCATCCCCATATTGAATTTCTTCTCCCCCCAGAAATAAGCGGGCGTGGTACTAGCATTCGCGCTTTGCTGCAAATTGCCAATACCATCGAAGCTGATTTAATAGTTTTTTCAGCGCATATGTCTAGTGAAGCTGAGCCAGTGTTAGAAGATGCTTGGTTAGATAGTCTATTAACTCCCATTCAAGGTGATTATGATATGGTGCTAGGAAGCCTGCGCCGTTATCAGGCCATGGACAGTATTGCCCACATGCTGGCTTCACCCATACTGGAAAGTTTTTATGGAGCGCGAGTGGGAGATCCTCTGGGGGGAATCTATGCTTTTGCCCATGATTTTGTGGAGGAACTGGATCATGATGGACCCTTTTGGGGGGAAATTATCCAGGGATATGGTATTGATTTTTGGATTTTAACGCGAGCTTTGTGCTGGAACAAGACCATTTGCGAGGTTAATCTGGGTGGCGCTGTGAAGTTACACAGCTTAGAAAACCGCAACCGCATTTTTAAGGAAACCGCTCACACTATTTTTGAGGCTATCAAAAGGGATACTGCTGTCTGGCTAAAGGATCGCCTGCTCATCAAGGTGGCCGATATTCTATCTCGCCAGGAGGCTAAACGGCCTGATTATATAACTTATCCCCCGGCCAGTTTGCTCAGTAAATATCAACAGGGTTTAAAGAATAATCCTGAACTCTTATCAGTGATTGATTCCCAGGGAAAACTCAGCCAACTAGCGTCCGCTAAAACCTTTCATATGGATGATGAACTGTGGGTATCGGTATTGTTTCAACTTATGATCCAATACGTTTTTAATGATGATGCAGATAAAGACGCGATATTTGATCTCTTAACCGGGCTGTATAATGGACGGGTACTGAGCTATATCCTGGAAATGCAGGCTTATAGGCAATGCTTGCCTCAAGAAGAAGAATACCAGCTTGATGAGTTGATGTTGCACAAAATGACGTCCATCCATCATCGTTTGACAGATGTTTTTTGGAAGCATAAGCCGGACCTGAATGAGGTATGGAGTCAGTATCAGAAACAGTGTCGTCCGCCCATCATTCCCCTTACTTATATGGAATATGTGCCGGGTAAACCCATAGTGGTGCCTAAACGTATAGTGGGCAAAGACCAGCGGGTGATTGCCACTGATAATATTTTCCGGGAATTACGCCACCGCTATGAAAACCGCTTTAATCAGTTTCTAAGTAAAGGTCTGGGTGTAGATCTAGATTCTTCGGGTGAGGTTATCATCAAAGCCATGGAAGACTATATGGAAAGGCTGGAGGCAGGTTTAGACGAGCTCCTGCCTGGTGACATATACACCGAAGAGGGATTAAAGTCTTTTGTAGACAGGTTGTTTGCATTGTTCCCCGATCACCGCATGTTCACCATTAGTTCAGAGTTATTAAGGGAAATGGTAGTGAGATTTCCTCCGGTAAATCTCATGATACCTTTGGGATATTACAAAGCTGAGCAGTTACTAGAACACATGGACCCCCGTGATGTGGTTACCTCCGCTAATCTTATGGCCAGTTGGAGTTATACCGATAGGGATTTGTTATGGCTGGTTGACAATCTGAAACCAGAAAGTTTTGCCTGGGAGGAGATAAAACCAGTAGTGCTTAACCAGGAACTGCACATGGGCTTGCTCAGTCAAGGAAAGATATCGGATTTAAACCGGGTAACCGCCAGAATTATTATCAAACCACTCAGTGAAGGGCAAGGAGGGAAATATCCCAAAACCCGATACTTTACAAGCATAGTGAGAAGACTGGCTGTAGCGGAGCAGTATTCACAGTTATTCAGGATAAACGTTTTGGAGCGGAAAAACATCAACCTTAAAGTCCGCAACTCTTTACTGGGAATTCGCAGAGGAGATGACTTTTCCGCTCACAACATTTTCGAAAACTATCATCACCGCAGTCTGGTGCAAAAAATAGCCGGATTAGCCCAGAGGCTGGAAGAGGAAAACAAAAGCAGCTTAGCCCATTTGCTAAAACTCATGGTGCAGGGTTATGGACTGAGCCAAGTACTGGAAAATGAAACCTTCCTGACCTGTACCGCGTGGAGCTGGGCTAGCTATAGTTTTAAGGGGGGACGAAAAATACCCAGCCCAGTGACTACCAGTGTAGAAGGACGCTGGTTCAATCACGAGTTCCTGGAGGCTCTTTACCAGGAATTGGGCTATGATCCCCAGGAAATAATAAAAATTGTGTTTCGTATGATTCAATCCGGCAAAAGCCATGCCAGCCTATTGGATAATCTGTTGCCAACTCGGCCTAAGGATGTTACTGTAGTGGTTCAAGAGACTACCACTGAACCAAGCCGTCATCTGCATCGCTATGAGGGCAACCCCTTACTCGAACCTGTAGAAGGCAGCTATTGGGAGTCTAAATATGTGCTGAATCCAGGAGCTTTACGAATAGGGGACAAAGTCTACCTTTTCTACCGGGCAGTGGGCAATGATGGTATATCCCATATAGGATTAGCAATAACCGATGGTTTTAAGGTGTTGGAGCGACTGCCTGAGCCAATTTTTTCCCCGCAAATACCGGAGGAAATAATGGGATGCGAGGATCCCCGCTTAGTGATTATTGGGGATCGGATTGTTATGCTCTATACAGCATACGACGGAAACATCGCTCAGATCGCAGCAGCCTCCATTTCATTACAGGACTTTACGGCCGGAAACTATACCAACTGGCAGCGCGACGGGTTGGCCTTCAAAAATATCTGGGATAAAGATGCTATTATCTTTCCGGAAAAGATTAACGGCAAGTATATAATTTATCACCGGATTGAGCCCAGTATATGGGTAACTTACAGCAATGAGCTCAAGTTTCCCATTTGGGAGAAGCACGCTATCATTGCCGGACCTCGCCCGGGACGGATGTGGGACTCTATGAAGATAGGGGCTGGTGCCCAACCCCTGAAAACCCGCTATGGATGGCTGTTGATCTATCATGGTGTTGATTATAATTATGTATACCGCCTAGGGGTGATGCTGGTGGATTTGAACAATCCCCGCAAGGTAATCTACCGGTCGCCCAATCCTATTCTGGAACCGGAAGAAGATTATGAAATTGGTTTGAGTGGGGCTTGGGTACCTAATGTGGTGTTTACCTGCGGAGCAGTACCCGGTACGGATAAAGATATTCTGGATGATGACGATGAAATACTGGTTTATTACGGAGCGGCGGACACCAGTATAGGTGTAGCTCGAGCTACTTTAGCTGATCTAGTGCCGGAATCCTTTCGCAGTACCGCTCTGAGTTAATCCTTTATATTAGAAACGAGTGTAATGATGAAAGTGTGTCTCCGTGTCATTGCTGTGAAAACAGCCTTCGCGATGACAGCTCAAGAGTGCCGTAACGGCCGATGACACTGAGAAAACCTTTTTCACCGCAATTATCACCTGTAGCGCAGACCACGATGAATGAAAACCAATCATAGGCAGTAGGTTCACCATGCGCACCTGTTCTGTCTAACGGCTTGATGTCCGACTCAGGGGGTACCGGGCTAAACAAAACATCCTGTTTTGTAGCCCTCTTACGGACATCCTGTCCCTCGCCTCCCCGACCTCCGCCCATCTTCACCGACTATATCGGACTCCTACACCAACGTGCTCATGGCAAACCTACTGCCATGAGGACAACTGTAAGAGGTATTTTCACAGCAATGACACATAAGTAAACATTTTCCCAGCGATGACACAGGCCATGAAGGAGGGGTGTGATTAAGAGGACTGTTCTACAGCCGAAGGCTGCTCTTGGTGCAGGTATTTGGCTATATGCTGCTCACATAGCAGATAAGACAGTACGGCTTCGGCACCCTGGTTCAGATTTACACCTTCCTCAGTGAGGGCATCATAGCATCCACCGGTATTACCATCATATAATTTTAGACCGTGTACATTGGCACCGTGATACCAGCGGTGTGCTTTTTGAGCCATATCCAGGTAATGCTGCCCGCCCAAAATATGATAAGCTTCCCAGCAGGCAAAAGCAGTGGAAGCCGCATCTACCGGCTGCTGATCAAAACGGGCCTTTTTCCTTCCTCTTATATACCACCCTTTATTGCCAATTATATTTAAGTAACCTGATTCAAACAGAACATCACATAGGAAGTTCAAAGCATCGTGCCCAATTTTCAGCGCTTTAATGTCTCCGGTTCTTTTATATGCAGCAAACAAAGATTGGGGTAATATCCCGTTACAGTAAGTGAAGAAGTTTTCAAACCAGTACCAGCCTTTTCTTTGCTTTTGCCGGTACAGTCCTGTCAAAAAGGAGGTCAGCTGGTGAATTAACTTTATATGCTCTCGAGATAAGGGCTGGTCTATCTTGCACAGTCCGAGCAAGGTATAGGCCACGGCTCGGGGGGAAGTAAAAGTAATAGCTCGGGGCAAATTGTGGTTAAACATGGAACGGCACAAGCTTTGCACATCTGGCCACGAACAGGACATCCCCAGAGCACAGGCTAGGAGGGCCCGGCCGACACTATCCTCTGAATCTAGAGCCGGAATATCCCTGCCCAGGGATTGCAGGTTACTCCAGGTACCGTCTAGGCGCTGAGCTTGATATAGCCAGGAGGCATAGGTCAATGCCAGGTCATGACCGTTTTCCATATATATGGCTACTATCAGAGCCCGAGCGTTATCATCTAAAGTGTACCCGCTACTGATATCAGGGACTGATAAACGGGAAAACTGCAGAATGCCAGTGGAATCTGTCATACGCCGCAAATGCCGGTAATCAAGCATAGTGAAACGGCTTCCCTTCTTGGAAGTTGTTATCTATTATCTGTTGCAGGACTTGACTGTAGCGGCGGCCTACCTGGGTCCAGCTTATGGTATGACCAAGTTTTCTAGCATTGTTTTGCAGCCTGGTTTTTAATTCTGGATCAGATAAGATGGCTTTCATCAGTTGAGCCAGTTGGTGGTAGTCAGGTTGAGAAGTCAAAAGACCGCGGTTGTCAGCCAGCAGCTCCACCGCATGAGCGTAAGGAGTAGAAACAATAGCCCGGCCGGTACCCACGGCAAAAGTCAAGGTGCCAGATACGGCCTGATCCAGGTTAGGATAGGGGCTCAGATAAATATCAGTGAGATATAGATAATCCCCTAGTTCTTCATCACTGAGAAACCGGTTTATAAATTTTACATTTTCACTAATACCCAGTTTATCTACTAGTTGTTCTAGCATCTGACGATACTTTTCCCCTTGGCTTCTTTGTAGCATGGGGTGGGTCTGGCCAATTATCAGGTAAAGGCAATCAGGATATTCAGAAAGAACATCGGCGACTGCTCGTATACCTAATTCCAGTCCTTTACCTGGTCCGATCAATCCGAAAGTAGTTATTATATTTCGATTCTGCAGATGGTAGCGCCTTTTTAAGGCTTGGGGTGATTTGGGCAAGAAGTCCGGTACCCCATGACTTATCATGTGCAGCTTGAAAGAAGGTACCTGATATACCTGCTGTAATAAGGCTGCCGAGTTTTCAGTCATACAAACCACCGCTGCAGCTAGTTCGGTCAGGTTGACCAACACCTTATAACGACCACTATCTGGGTTGGGTAGTACGGTATGGGTTACAACTATGAAGGGTTTTTGCAGGGCAGCGCAAAAATTTAGCAAATAGCTGCCATCGGGTCCTCCATAAATTCCGTATTCATGTTGAATTATAACCACATTGATTGCCGAATTATTGTTTATCTGGGCGGCAGCTTTCAAATAATCGTTCTTCTCATGTTGCCTGATTTGTGTTACTACCTCTGCTCCATAATGATATTCATATTCTTGATCAGATACTGCGGCAACTGAAACCGTGTGACCTGCTTTTATTAGACTTTTGCGCAGATCTTGAGAAAAAGTAGCGATTCCACATTGTTTAGGCGGATAAGAACCAACATTTATTAATGTCATAAGTTTCCTCCTTGTACTGAAAGCAGACTTACACACAATATTCTCCACTTCTTTGCGGTTTATACCTTTATCAGGTCTGATTCTGCAGGCAGGACCTCGAGCTGGGCGAGATAATCAAATAATTCTTCTTTTATTTGTTGCAGGGCTTCAGGCGTGCT
>DLUN01000064.1:3009-5137 GCA_003444615.1 Syntrophomonas sp. | reverse complement strand
CCCTGGGGAAACAGAATACGGGCACCGTCAACTTTAATAATCTCATAACGGGGCTCAAAATGCTGAATAACTGATTCTACTTGCCGAAACTTGGCTTCATCGCTGCTGGGCAGACGTATCTCTGGGGTAGAATAATAGCGAGGTACATCCTCCAGCAGTTCATCTAAGCCTTTATCCTGGTGGGAGAGCAGAGCCAGCAGTCGAGCGGCAGCATAGATGGCATCATCAAATCCGTAATAATCGTCAGCAAAAAACATATGGCCTGACATCTCTCCGGTAAATATGGCCCCAATTTCCTTCATTTTGGCTTTTATCAGTGAGTGCCCGGTTTTATATAGCAGCGGTTTGCCCCCTAACCGTTCAATCTCGTCGATAAGACTCTGAGAGCACTTTACTTCCACAATAGCTTGGCTACCGGGATAGCGGGGCAGTAGTTCCCGCCAGAAAAGAATCATGAGCATATCGCCCCAGATCATGTTGCCCTTAGCGTCAACTACGCCTAAACGATCTCCATCACCATCAAATCCGATACCCAAATCAGCTTGAGAATCGCGGACCATTTGCACTAAATCCGTCATATTTTTCGGGTCAACCGGATCAGGGTGATGGTGGGGATAATCAGGATTGGAGTCGCAGTATAATTCTAAAACTTCACAACCTAGGCTTCGCAAAATTTGAGGAGCAAAAACAGAAGCGGTACCATTTCCACAATCAACTACTACCCGTATACGGCGGGGACCCATTTTAATCTTTTTAACGATCATGTCATGATAAGCCTGGTTGACGTTTTGTGATGCAATAGATCCTCCTTCAGCGTAGCGGAAGAGTTCCGATGCAGCTATGCGCTTAATTTCTTGAATCTGCTCGCCATAAATCGTAGATTCACCCAGCAGCAGCTTAAAGCCATTATAGTTGGAAGGATTGTGACTGGCGGTAATCATTAAGCCGGCAGGAATATTCAGGTGATGAGAAGCGAAATAAAATACAGGCGATATAACCATGCCTAAATCTATAACCTGACATCCGCTCTCTATTAAAGCTTGAGCAGCTATGTCCCGGAATCCTGGCGAAGAATGGCGATTATCATGTCCCAGCAGGATTTTAGTTTGACCATGTTCAAAGGCATAGGCTGCAAATGCTCTACTGATTCGCTCCACTTCCTCTTCTCCCAAATCTTTACCAACTACACCTCTTATATCGTACTGACGATAAATAGTACTCATAATAATCCTCCAGTTAAAAGTGTCTACAAAAGGTCTTGGCGGTTGAGTTGATGCAAGGTTTCAACCACACTGCGTACATCTTGAGCCCGGCTTCGTTCGGTAATAAAGATGACATCACCGGTTTCCACTACCAAAAGATGGTCTACTCCAAATAAAACGATTGATTTATCACTCTGCTTTATCAAGCAGTTGCGGCTGTCTAAAGCGACCACATCATCTCCACAGATTACATTTCGATACTCATCCAGATCATATAAATCTTCTAAAGCATTCCAGCTTCCCAAATCACACCATCCAAAATTAGCGGGAACCACTGCCATACGGTGGGACCTTTCGGCAATTCCATAATCAAGGCTGATCTCTGGTAAATGAGCATAAGAAGATAAGTACCCATCTGGGCCTTTCAATATGTTTTCATAAATATCGGGCAGGTAACGGGCGAACTCTTCCAATAAAGTGCGGGTTTGGGCTATGTAGATGCCAGCATTCCACATATGGGAACCGCTGTTTATGTAATTTTGAGCTATGTTCAGATCGGGTTTTTCACAGAAGGAATTCACTTGGTAGACATTATCCAGGGAAGCAATCTCCCATTTGGTCTTTTCGATATAACCGTATCCTGTTTCCGGGCGATTAGGGGTAATACCTATGGTAGCCACACATCCTTGCTGAGCAGCTTGTATAGCTCGCTGCACGCTTTCTTCGAAGGCCTGCACGTCAAGAATGTGATGGTCGGCTGGAAATATTCCCATAACTTCATCTGTTTCATTTAAGCACTGGGCCAAAGCCATGCCTACGGCGGGAGCAGTATTTTTACCAACTGGCTCACCGAGTATATCAATTAGTTCAGCATCGGGCCGCTTTTGAACTAAAGACTGTACCGAAGACATCAGATCATCACTGGT
>DLUN01000064.1:1458-2721 GCA_003444615.1 Syntrophomonas sp. | reverse complement strand
AGGCGCAGTCCTTTCCCCCCCGCCAGAATTACGGAAATCATATTCTAATGTAACCTCCACATTACTGACAAATCATTGTATGCATTTGCATCCCGGGTCTATGCCTTCTTTCAGGCATTTCTGTCTAGTATGCCCCTAGAGCCCGATATCTATAACTTCATAGACATGTGCAAGTTGCCAAGCCCGGTATTGTAGGCTTGCCGCTCCCAATAAAAATCGCTATATCCGTTAACTTAGGCCCGAAGAGCTACGGTCAATTTATGGAATCATATTTGCGTGTTCCAGAGGTGATAAATGATGTTGCTTGGGAAAAGCTAAGGAAGGATTAGGAATGCTGTCAAGGAGGAGCATAAGATGCGCGCCAGAGTTCATCTACCGCATTTTAGGGAGCAAATTTCCATAAAGGACGTGCTAGGTATTGCTGTAGGTACAGCCATATTGTCTCTGGGTATTCAAGCCGTTCTGGTCCCTGCGCATATACTTACGGGAGGAGTAGCTGGTTTAGCAGTTATTCTCAACTTTCTTACCCATGTGGACATATCACTGTGGTATTTAGGGATAAACATACCGATATTTATTGTCGGATATCGCTATATAAGCCGGCGCTTTATTATTTACAGTGTTTTGGGAGTGGTTTTTCAAAGCCTGTTTTTACAAGGGTTTAAGAACATAGATTTCGGAATTGATAATCTTTTGCTTGCCACCATATTTGGTGGGGTATTGACTGGCATCGGTTCAGGATTTGTATTACGCAGCAAGGGATCCACAGGAGGAACTGACATCATAGCTGTTATAGCCAGGCGTTTCTGGGGGTATAATTTTGGCCAGACGTTTCTAATTACCAACCTTTCCATCCTGGCCCTGTTTCTTTTTACATCCAGCTTAGAACTGACCTTGTATTCCGCTATTAGTATCTATATCAGTTCCCAGGTGTTGGATTTAGTAGAGTCCGGTCCTAATGTAACCCGTACAGCTTTTATCGTTTCCAAAGAGTATGAGGAGATCACTCATGTTATAATTCATGCCCTGCACCGGGGTTGTACCAACCTGGCTGGATTAGGTGCCTATACTGGCGAAGAACGGCAGATCATTATGGTTACCGTGGCTAAAACCGAACTCCCCCGGCTCAAGGAAATCGTATTTCAAATCGATCCCGAAGCCTTTATGACCATTAGTGAAACCATAGAAGTCTATGGCCGCGGTTTTCAAGACAGTAAAGCTGATTTTTAGCACTATTAAGAGACTTTTGCATAATAGCAAAAA
>DLUN01000064.1:0-1160 GCA_003444615.1 Syntrophomonas sp. | reverse complement strand
GCAATCATGGTAATAACACTCAGGTAGGCATGGGTTTTAACCTTTTTAATGCCTCGTACATTGAGTCCGGTTTCAAGTCCCAGATGCTCCTTTAAGCGCCCAAAACATCTCTCTACACCCGTTCTCTTGTTGTATAGCAGTTTCCAGTTTGAAGTTCCTCGATGAGGCACTGTGAACAATCTGGAATCTTGTCTGGCTCTGGTTTTAACAACCATTCCATAATTGCTGGCTGAGCACCAGGAGGAACCAAAAGGACAGTCACATTTGCCCATAACATGAGGGCATCGGAATTTGTTAACCCCATTGCTACCGCCCCAATAAGTCATGCGGTATCCTGCTGAACATATGGGAGTTGCATCCCAATCCAGACCTTCTGGAGGTTCCTTTGCCCCCCGGTGGTTTAGTGGTATTATTGCCTGTGCTTTGTAGTTCTTGCGGATTAGTTCATATATTGACTTTTGATCATAACCGGCATCCATGAGATAATACTGGGGTTTACTGTTCAAGTTATTATTGCATTCTTCAAGGATGCTTTCGGCCACTATACCATCGTGGATACTAGCTGGGGTTATGCTCAATGCTACTGGTAATTCAGATTTAACGTCAGTAGCTATATGCAGCTTGTAGCCAAACCAGGTTATCTGATTACCATTGGTATCTAGCTTACTGCCCCAGTTAGCGGATTGGCCATCGTCTTTAATATTTTTACGTGGAACTGACTTCTCATTGGCATCTACTTTGGAAGCATCTATGGCAATGGAGCTGGTATCAAGAAGCCCCATGGATTCTGCTGTTTTTACCTGTTCATTGAACAGTTCACTAAGTACTTCTGATTGACTTAACTGTTCATAGAAACGACTAAAGGTAGCAATACTAGGCACTTTACCAAAAACATCAAAGCCGCAGTTGTATCTAAGCACTGGGTCATGGGTAAGACGCTCCACTAACTCAGTAAATGTAGCCATATTGTAAACTCGCATCGCAATTAATGCTTTAAGTTTGTGCTCAACCAAGTAACCAGTAGGCCCTCGATGTTTTTCATTATTCTTAGAAAGAACAGTAATAACGTCATCAAAATCGAGGGTGGCTAGAATTATCTCTAAACGTGACCGGGGCTGCAAATTTATTGCATCCTCAAAGGCTGTCTCTTATACACATCT
>DLUN01000137.1:1512-3638 GCA_003444615.1 Syntrophomonas sp. | reverse complement strand
AGATCCTGCTCTGCAGGGCCAGGTATATTGGGACCAGAGCCAGCAGAAGGTGGCCATGGACTGCCGGGGCCACTACATTGAATTATTCATTGGCAATACACAAGCCCGGGTAGATGGGAAGGCCTACACCCTCGATGCTCCTCCCTATATCTATCAGGGGCGTACCTATGTACCCTTGCGGTTTTTGTCTGAAAACCTAGGGGCCCGGGTAGTATGGCAGGCTTCCCAGCGCCGGGTTGATATTCAGTTTAGTCAGTCTCAGCCCCGGGTGTTTGCTTATTATTACTATACTCCCTGGGATGAGCTGGAAGAGAACGCCCACCTGTTTACGGAAATAGCTTTTCGCTGGTTTGCTACCAACAGCAATGGGGACCTTTATTACGAATATAAAGCGGATTATGCCAAAACCCTGGCCTGGGCAAAATCTAAGGGAATACGTACCCATGCCAGTGTAGTTTTAATGGGCAGTGATGTTTTGCACACTCTGTTATCTAGTAAATCTAACCGCACCCGTTTAATCAACGGATTAGTCCAGGAAGTTAAGAAAAGCGGTTATGATGGGGTAAACATTGATTTTGAATTGATGGCTGCCAGTGATGCGGGTAACTTTACGGCCTTTTTAAGAGAATTGAAACAGGCCCTGGGAGCAGAAAAAGAACTGTCGGTAGCAGTATTTGGCCGTACCGGCAAAGAAAAATGGCCTACTCCTTACCAGTATGATAAAATCGGTCAAATCGCCGATAGCGTGGTGGTGATGGCCTATGATTACCATTACACCACCTCTGCCCCGGGAGCCATTGCTCCTCTGTGGTGGGTTAAAGAGGTTGCCCAGTACATGAGTAAGGTTATGCCGGCGGAAAAGGTATTGATGGGTATGGCTACCTACGGTTATGACTGGCCTAAAGACACTAAGGCCACCTCGGTAACTGCCCAGAAGCTGGCTCAACTCCGGAGCAATTACCAGGTACAAAGTCATTGGGATGAGGAAAGCTACAGTCCTTACTACACTTACTGGGATGAACAAGGACGCTACCATGAAGTATGGCTGGAAAACCATAAGAGCTTAACTGCCAAATGGGAGGTAGTAACCGACTATAATTTAGGAGGTATTTCCTTCTGGCGTATCGGCACCGGCTTCACTGATCTGTATCAGATGCTGGAGGAACAGCGATAAGCACTAGTTTAAGGGACGATTTGTACTGGGGTGCCGATATCAACCAGGTCGTAGAGTTCATTAACATCTCTGTTGTACATGCGGATACACCCGCCCGAGGCCGGGGTGCCTATGGTGGACTCGTCATTGGTGCCATGGATTCCAAACTTTTGACCTAGGGGGGAGCGGGGGTCATCGCCTCCGTCCCATTTATTACCCCGTTCATCCTTGGAATAAGGAACTGCCAGTCCCATCCAGCGGGTACCCATGGGTGATTCGGGATCGCGGCCTTTGGGAAAAGGCATCTTGTTAACTATACGGAAATCACCTTCCGGCGTATACCAGGGCATTTTGCCTGTGGAAACCTTATATGATTTAAGCAGCCAACCGTCGGCATAGAGATAAAGGCGGTTGGCTTCTTTTTCTATGCGAATACTCTGTCCTTCATCGTGAAGGGAGCGGGGATATTTAAGCAGCAGCCTGATCTCCGGTTTAAGTTCTACTACATAGTGAAGGTGTGAGCCGGACAGCACCACGGCACTGTCGATACTATAATCCATTAAAGGAGCCTGACCGGAGGGTTTGGCCGACAAGCGGTAGGCAAGTTTCACATCTGCTTCCTCTAAGGGGATAGTTTTGATAGGCAGGTTGTTTTTTCTAATAGAGACTACACCGGGTCCGGCCAATAGCTGGTAGCCGTCCTGAATAACCAAGGGTTTCAGGTTTTCCGTCGGGGAGGGCGGCTTCTCAGCCGGAGGAGCACTCTGGCAGCCAGCCCAGCAAACCAATAGTGCCAACAACAAGAAGGCAATAAAGCCGATGCTATTTCTGACCACCTGTTCCATTCCCCCAGCACACCCCAGACTTTCCACTTAATACACTTATCTAATCTGCTCGCTTTACTCCAATTTCATGCATGAATCGCCAACCCTTTACGGTTTACGATATAATAAGAATCATTAATAGGAAATTA
>DLUN01000137.1:0-1194 GCA_003444615.1 Syntrophomonas sp. | reverse complement strand
AAGCAGTACCTGAGGAGAGACTGGTAATAAAACCTGCTGCAGCTATGGAGCCTTTTTTGGCCGGTGTTGAGCTGGGGGACGCTTATCCGGAAATAGATGATCATCGCCAACTGTTAGAAACAGCCCTTAAGTGCCAGCGGTGTCGTTTACGGGGAACCTGTAAGCAGGTAGTTTTTGCTGACGGCTCACCGGTATCCCGTATAATGTTTATTGGTGAAGGCCCAGGGAAAGATGAAGATATACAGGGGCGCCCTTTTGTAGGAAGGGCAGGGCAGCTTCTGGACAGGATACTCGAGGCCGCCAGTTTTAATCGCCAGGAGGTATATATAACCAATGTGGTTAAGTGCCGGCCTCCCGATAATCGCTTGCCTAATCCGGATGAAATTAACCTGTGCCGCGGTTATCTAGAAGCGCAGATTCGCATTATTCGCCCGGCCATCATAGTCTGTTTAGGCTCCCTGGCTAGTCAGGTGGTCATAGACCCTAAAGCGCGTATCACTAAAATTAGAGGCCAGTGGTTTCAAAGGCAGGGAATAAAGATAATGGCGACTTTTCACCCGGCCGCTTTGCTGAGAAATGAAGGATACAAACGTCCGGTGTGGGAGGATTTTAAGAAGATTCGTGATGAGTATCACCGTTTATAGGAGTGACAAGTGGATGCAGCAATGTATACCCGGTGAAGAAGATATGATAAGATTGGGAATGTTCCTGGGCACATTCTTAAAAGGTGAGGAGATAATCTACCTTCGAGGAGAGCTGGGTGCGGGTAAAACCACACTGGTTCGCGGTATTTTACGGGGATTAGGGTTTACCGGCCGGGTAACCAGCCCTTCATTTACTCTAATGAATGTATATGACTCCCAGCCTCCGGTTTATCATTTTGATTTTTACCGGTTGGAAGGGGGAGACCTGACTGATCTGGGACTGGAAGACTATCTGGGTAAAAAGGGGATCACGATTATAGAATGGCCGGAAATTGGTGCCTCTGATCTTCCTCAGGATGCCTTGATAATCAATATCGAACTGGTGGAGGGGGACTATGACCGGGGAAGAATGGTTACCATTCAGGCCAGCGGCCCCGAACACATTAAGCTTTTAGAGGAGCTGACCCAAAATGTACCTACTGGCTATTGACAGTGCTACTCAGGTAGCCGGGGTAGCCTTGCTGCGAGACGAACAGCTGGTGGTTGAAGA
>DLUN01000142.1:3112-4752 GCA_003444615.1 Syntrophomonas sp. | reverse complement strand
AGATGTGTATAAGAGACAGATCTGGTAGAGTATAGATGGTTACGCAAAAAATATCTTTTGTTCCGTTAAGCCTGTTTTTCTAAACCTTGCATTCTGGATAACATACTATCTAAAACCCTTATATAACGTATAAGGCGCTGGCGCTCATCCTCGGTGCAAAAGTGCTGGGCTTCCAAATCATGTTGGGCGATAAGCAAAGCATGGAAAAGCTTTTCTTGGAAGGTCATCCGGTTGGATATAAAATACCTATCTACCTGTTCAGCTATTTTCTTCTCTTCAAGTGTTAGCCAAAATGATGTATTTATTTTTAACACCTCCGGATGAAAGTCTAGAGTAATAATATGCACGCTAGCCAAGAATAGTTCAGAAAAAGTTTACCTTAGGTGCCGAATACTGGCGACAATCAGTAAACTCTATACGGAAATAGCCTTGACGCCTTATCATCTCAATGCTAGGATATATTAAAACTAGAATAAGCAATGCGATGATCAGATGAGTAATTGTGCCTCAGACTAGCAGAGAGCCGGGCTAGCTGAAAACCGGTAGCTGAGGACAATGAACGCCACCTGGGAGTGCTGATGTACTATGGTCTCCATACCAAGTCAGACGGTACCCACCGTTACCGGGTTTAAGAGGGCAATGGCCAATTAGGGTGGTACCGCGGGAGAACTCTCGTCCCTTTTCAGGGGATGAGTTTTTTTGTTTATATGAGTAACCATAATCATAATGAAGGAGGATGGCCATGGAGCTTGCTAAAAGAGTGTTAAAACTTATCGAAAACGATGCCAAGATGAGCATTAAGACCATAGCAACTATATTAGACGAAGAGGAGAGCCGTATAGCCGACATCATTGCCAAATTAGAAAAGGATAAGGTTATACTGGGCTACAATACTATTATTAATTGGGATAAAGCAGGAGAAGACGGCGTAACCGCTATGATTGATGTGAAATTAATTCCTGAAAGAGAAGTAGGTTTCAATCGTACCGCAGAAAGAATTGGCCGTTTTCCAGAAGTGCGGTGTGTTTATCTAATGAGTGGAACCTATGACCTGTCAGTAATAGTTGAAGGAGAAACCATGAAAGATATTGCCTGGTTTGTTTCCCATAAACTTTCCACCATCGATCAAGTACAGAGTACCGTTACCCACTTTGTATTAAAGCGTTACAAGCAGGACAACTTTATTTTTGAGGAACCGCAACAGGATAAAAGGCTGGTGGTTAGTCCGTGACTGACATGAGTAAATATATATCTTCGGTAGTGAAGTCCGTCCCTCCGTCGGGAATACGCAAGTTTTTTGATCTGGTATCCCAGACGGAAGGCGTAATCTCCTTAGGAGTAGGGGAACCGGATTATGTTACTCCCTGGCATATTAGGGAGGAGTGTTTTTATTCCCTGGAGCGAGGCTACACCATGTACACATCCAATGCCGGTCTTCCTGAGCTCCGGGAAGAAATCGCTGCTTATCAAAAGAAGAAAATAGGGGTGGAGTATTCGCCGACCAATGAAATACTGGTTACTGTAGGTGTAAGTGAGGCAGTTGATCTGGCTTTGCGGGTCCTAGTAGAACCTGGGGACGAAGTGTTGGTTCCTGAACCAAGCTTTGTGTCCTATGCACCAGGGGCTACACTGGCTTATGG
>DLUN01000142.1:474-2874 GCA_003444615.1 Syntrophomonas sp. | reverse complement strand
GACTTACAAGCTTTAGTAGATATTATAATAAAACATGATTTACTAGTAATATCCGATGAGATATACTGTGAACTTACCTACCAGGGAGAACATGTTTCCATAGCATCTTTTCCAGGTATGCGCGACCGCACCCTGGTAATGAATGGTTTTTCCAAGGCGTATGCCATGACCGGGTGGAGAATTGGTTATGCGTGTGGAAACCAGGACCTGATTTCAGCCATGACCAGAGTTCACCAGTATACCATAATGTGCGCACCTATTATGGGACAGAAAGCCGCCATCGAAGCGCTACGTAACGGAAAAACGGAGATGCTCAAAATGGTATCTGATTACAATAATCGACGCAAAATCATACTTAAAGGATTCCAAGAAATCGGACTGGATTGCTTTGAACCCAAAGGGGCATTTTATTGTTTCCCATCCATTAAGATTTCCGGTATGAGCAGCGAGGAATTCTGTGAGAAGCTTCTTGTAGAAGAACAGGTAGCTGTGGTACCCGGCAATGCCTTTGGCAGTAATGGGGAAGGGTTTGTGCGCTGCTGTTATGCAGCCAGCATACCTAATATTGAAACTGCTATAGAAAAAATGGGGAAATTTTTGCGTCGACACCAACCTGCTTAAGCGGCAAAATTTGCAAATGGATTATGGAGAAATACAGCGAAAACATCAGAATTGCACACCATTATTACGATAATTAACTAAAGGAATTACGACCTGAAAGTGGAAACCTCTTTTAGACAGCTAAAGGAGGTTTTCTTGTGTTTGCTGAGATGACTGCTGCGGAGATTGAATTATTAAACATGTTGGAACTATTAAGTCCTTCAGGAAAAAGGGAGGTCAGAGAATACATCCGGTATGTCCTAACCAAACAGTACCGGCGGGAGGTAATGGTAGCCATATTTCACAACAAACTATTGGTTAACCTTTTTCACAGTTTGATGTATTTGGTAGAGCGGGAAGACATTGATATAAATCAGTTGCAAAAGAGAGTCCGGCAAATAAAAGAACTGTACTACGCCATATTCAATCAGGTTCACAACCGCTACCTGGAAGTTATTGAAGACCTGGACAGTAATGAAGTGGTCCGTGAATTTGGGCGGATCAGTTTTGAAAATCTTGACCGGGCTTTCCAGCAAGGTAATCTCGCGGTTATTCGCATGGAAATAGTGAATTTCCATCAAGAATACAATAAATTAGGGAAAAAGAAGGACGCCCGGCAAATCGTTGCGGTATAATTATAATTAACAGCACAGATTATTTGGAGGATTGTTCGCAATATGAAAATTAGGTTTTTAGGTGCAACGCGTACGGTAACGGGATCCTTCTTCGTGATAGACACGGGAAACACACGCTTTGCTGTAGACTGTGGACTGTTTCAGGGCCCCAAAGAGATCAAAGAACGGAATTATAAAGAATTTGTTGTTGACCCCAAATCCCTCGACTTTCTTATCCTTACTCATGCCCACATTGATCATATTGGATTAGTCCCTAAGCTGTGTAAGCATGGTTTTACGGGACCCATTTATTGCAGCAAGCCTACTATGGAGTTAGCCGGTATACTACTGCCAGATTCAGGTCATATCCAAGAGTGTGAAGTAGAGCGTAAAAATCGCAAATTAAGGCGAGCCGGCAAACTGCTGATAGAACCCATCTATACTGTAGAAGATGCCCTAGAATCTATGAAACAGTTTCGTTATTTGCAGTTAGATGAAATCATCGAATTGGCCCCGTTGGTCAAGGTAAGACTCAGAGATGCGGGACATATTCTTGGTTCCTGTATAGTCGAAATGTGGATTGAAGAAGAAGGCAAGACCGTAAAGCTAGTATTCACCGGTGATTTAGGCAACAGTAACCAGCCTATTATTAAAGACCCTACCGTAATAGAAGATGCCGATTATATAATTATGGAATCAACCTATGGCAATAGATACCATCAAGATACTTACAATCGCTTAGACCAATTGAACCAGATTATAAAAGAGTCCATGGCTAAGGGGGGTAATTTAATAATACCTGCTTTTGCGGTGGAACGTACTCAAGACATGCTCTATGACCTAAATCTGCTTTATCAACAAGGCGAGTTGGATCCAAATATTGATATTTATATCGATAGTCCTTTAGCTATAGCCGCTACGCAAATATTTGAAAAGCATATTCATTATTATGACCATGAAGCTACCCAGATGCTGGCTAATGGAGAGCACCCCTTGCGTCTGCCTAACCTAAACTTCACTCTTTCCCAGGAAGAATCGGTGCAATTAAATAATGTACAAGGCAACAGTATAATTATTTCGGCCAGTGGTATGTGTGATGCCGGTCGTATAAAGCATCACCTGAAACATAATTTATGGCGGCCGGAGAGTACCATACTGTTTATCGGCTTTCAGGCAGAAGGAACTC
>DLUN01000142.1:0-175 GCA_003444615.1 Syntrophomonas sp. | reverse complement strand
TCGGCTCATGCAGATCAAGCTGGCTTAGTAAACTGGCTAAAGCACTTTGTCGTGCCTCCCAAAGGCATCTTCCTGGTACATGGAGAAGAAGAGGGCCAGCGTGCACTGGCCGAACACATTCGCCGGGAATTGCATTTACCAGTGCATATTCCTGATTGGATGGATGAATTTGAAT
>DLUN01000045.1:920-6976 GCA_003444615.1 Syntrophomonas sp. | reverse complement strand
CGCCTCACCCCGCCGGTATATGCCCGGGCCGGACAGGAGCCGGAAATAGGGTGCATCTTTGGTGTAGGTGTTTATGGATATCAAGGCGGATTAATAGAACTGGAAGCAGTAGCTTTCCCAGCAGAAACTCCTGGTCAGGGAGCTATTCGTTTTAATGATACCGCTGGCTCCATGACCCGGGACTCAGTTTTTAACGCTGCTTCGGTGCTGCGCCAGGCCACCGGGAAAAACATTAAGGATTATGACTTGCATATTAATGTGGTGGGAGGCGGGAAAGTGGACGGGCCTTCCGCTGGCGTAGCCATTTACTTGGCTATCTTGTCAGCAATTGAGCAAAAGCGAATTCATCAGGATGTAGCTGTTACCGGTGAACTATCTATTCGCGGTCAGATTAAAGCGGTAGGCGGACTAAACGAGAAACTGTATGGAGCTAGACAAGCCGGTATTCATAAAGTTCTGATTCCGGCGGACAATCTGGGCGATGTGCCCCTGCAGATGGACGGTCTGGAGATCATTCCGGTAAAAAACGTGCAGGAAGCTTTTGCCCATGTGTTTGCTGAATAATAGGGGCGGCTATAACTGAAAAAGCTTTACAAACTGAGCCATCCGGGCTATAATGACACCGATATGCTTTAAACCGATGAGCAAGAGAAGTAGGAATAATCAAGGGTACGCAGAGAGCCGCCAGCTGGTGAGAAGGCGGTTACACCGGTTATTTTGAATGGACTTGCGAGGGCAGCCCGAAATGAAAAGAGTAGGCGCTGACGGGAACCCTGACCGTTATCAGTAGGGTGCATATGATGGTATGCAAAATGAGTGGGCGATTAATCGTCAATTAGGGTGGTATCGCAGAAGCAAATTGAGCTTTTGTCCCTTTACGGGACAAAAGCTTTTTCAGTTTTAGGAGGGTGAGAGTATGACCAAAGGCAGGTTCGGTGTTCATGGCGGACAATACATTCCAGAAACACTAATGAATGCAGTTATGGAGCTGGAGCAGGCCTATAACCGTTACAAAGATGACCCCCAATTTACAGGGGAGCTGCAGGAACTGCTGAGTAATTACGTGGGGCGGCCTTCCCTGCTGTATTATGCCGAGAAAATGACCCGGGATTTGGGCGGAGCCAAAGTTTATTTGAAGCGGGAAGACCTTAATCATACTGGCTCGCACAAGATTAACAATGTCTTAGGGCAGGTACTGCTGGCTAAGTATATGGGCAAAAGACGGGTTATAGCAGAAACGGGAGCGGGTCAGCACGGAGTAGCCACCGCCACAGCGGCCGCTCTTTTGGATATGGAATGTGAAATTTTTATGGGCAAGGAGGACACGGAACGGCAGGCTCTCAATGTGTATCGCATGGAGCTGCTGGGGGCAAAAGTACATGCGGTTACCAGCGGCACTCAGACCTTAAAAGATGCGGTAAATGAAACCATGCGTGAATGGACCGCCCGGGTAGAGGATACCCACTATGTACTGGGATCCGTTATGGGGCCTCACCCTTTTCCAACCATAGTCCGTGATTTCCAGAGCATTATCGGCCGGGAAGTCAAAGAGCAGATTATAAACCTGGAAGGACGACTGCCCGATGCTCTAGTGGCCTGTGTAGGCGGCGGCAGCAATGCCATAGGCCTGTTTTATGATTTTATCAATGAACCAGAAGTGCGTCTGATAGGATGTGAAGCAGCCGGACACGGTGTTGATACCGACAAAAATGCCGCTACCATAACCACAGGGCGGCTGGGTGTTTTTCACGGTATGAAATCCTACTTCTGCCAGGATCAATATGGACAGATAGCGCCAGTATATTCTATTTCAGCAGGGCTTGATTATCCAGGGGTTGGCCCTGAACACGCCTATCTGCATGATATTGGCCGGGCCGAGTATGTCCCGGTCACCGATGAGGAAGCGGTGGACGCCTTTGAGTATCTGGCCCGTACGGAAGGCATTATACCTGCTATTGAAAGCGCCCATGCCATTGCCCATGTGCGTAAACTGGCGCCCACCATGGGAGCAGGACAAGTTATTGTCGTCAACCTTTCCGGAAGAGGCGACAAAGATGTGGCGGCTATAGCACGTTATCGGAGGCGAGAAATCTATGAGTAGAGTAGAGCAGGCATTTGCGAAAGGAAAGGCCTTAATTCCGTTTATCACAGCCGGCGATCCTGACTTAAAAACCACGGAACAGCTGATACTGGAAATGGCTAGGGCAGGGGCCGATTTGATCGAACTGGGAATACCGTTTTCAGACCCGATTGCCGAAGGGCCGGTTATTCAACGCGCTAGTATGCGGGCCTTACAAGCCGGCACGACTACGGATAAAATCTTGGCTCTGGTCAGCCGGGTACGGGAAAAAAGTGATGTTCCCCTGGCTTTTGTGACCTATATTAATCCCATTTTTGCCTTCGGTATCGAACGATTTATGCACAACTCACGGGAAGCAGGGATTGATGCCCTGATAATACCGGATCTGCCTTTTGAAGAAAAAGGTGAGATCTTGCCCTATTGCCGTGAATATGGCATTGACCTGATTTCCATGATTGCACCCACTTCCAAAGAGCGCATAAGCATAATCGCCCAAGAAGCGCAGGGGTTCGTTTACTGTGTTTCCTCCCTTGGAGTTACAGGGGTGCGCGAAAAAATCGGTACCGAGGCAGAGAACATGGTGGCCATGGTTAAGGCTGTAAAAGATATTCCCTGTGCTGTCGGCTTTGGTATTGCTTCTCCGGAGCAAGCCTGGCAGATAAGCCAAACTGCGGACGGGGTTATTGTAGGCAGTGCCATTATGCAAATAGTAGAGCAGTATGGTGCCGGGTGTATTCCCCAGGTGTCTGCTTATATACGCCAAATGAAGCAAGCTATAAATCAGCATAAAGATTAAGGGGGCATCATAGAATTGATACCAATTGTCACCTGCGGCGCAGGATAGCCATATTTCTTGTGCGTGGTACCAATATCTTCCAGAGATGTCATTGCTGTGAAAATACTTCGGTAGTGCCGGAACGGCTGATGACACAGCCCAATTAATTTTCGCAGCAATCACTGACAATTAATTAATGACGAGAAGAGCAGAGTTTAGGAATAGATTAGATGAGTTCGAGCTTGGAGGTTGTTCATTGCCAGAACTTATCTAAGTGCTGGTTTTTTTATACCTTTTAGGCCAGACCGGGTTTTCGCTGTACACAAATCATCACTGGACTGGTCTAAGTTATCGAGGTGGAAAGGAGATGAGATGAGCAGAGCGGAGTTGAGTTTGAGGAGATATAGCTGAGCTGAGAGAACTACGATAACTAGGGAGGAGTGGTGATGTTGGTACAGGATGTACTAAGGAAGTTGACGGCTGGTGAAAATTTAACCGCCGAAGAAGCCTACAATTTGATTGTCGCCATCAAAAATGACCAGCTTAGCAGTGTACAGATTGCCGGTTTTCAGGTGGCCTTGTTAATGAAGGGTCCCACACTGGAGGAGATCACAGCTATAGCGAAGGCTATGCGGGATAATTGTGAAACAATCTCGCCCCAGGTAGATAGTGAACTGCTGGATACATGCGGTACCGGGGGAGGTCTCAGCACCTTTAATATCTCCACAGCGGTAGCTATAGTTGCAGCTGCAGCAGGAATTCCTGTAGCTAAACACGGCAGCAGATCGATTTCCAGCCTTTCAGGAAGTGCTGATGTTCTGGAAGCTCTGGGGGTGGAAATTAACCTTTTGCCGCGGGACGTGGAAAAGCTCATCGAGGAGATAGGCATCGCTTTCATCTATGCACCGCTGTTTCATCCCGTAATGCACAAAGTACTTACTCCTGAGCAAGAGCTGGGGATAAAGACCATATTCTATACTATTATTGGTCCTCTTATTAATCCTGCCCGTGCCACCAGACATATTTTAGGTGTATACAAAGCAGAGCTATTGGACATAGTTGCCCAAATAGCACTTTCTTTAGGTTACACCAGGGGAATGTTTGTGCACGGTGTGGATGGCATGGACGAAATATCTCTGCTGGGCAAAACACGGGTAAACGAAATACACAAGGGCTCAATCATCAGCTACGAAATTGCTCCGGAAGATTTTGGATTCTCCCGTTGTTCCATAGAGGATATCTGCACTGGAACACCGGAGATGAATGCCGCCGTAATCCGTAGGGTTTTTTCGGGAAAAGACAAAGGATCGCGTTGTCAAGCCATAATATTAAATGCGGCTGGAGCGCTGTTGGTTGGAGAAAAGGCCAATACCTTCAAAGAAGGTATTGAGATGGCTGCTGAAATCATAGCCAGCGGCCAGGCAGATAAGAAATTGCAGCAGCTCATTACCGCATCCCGGGATATACGGTCAGCTTAGAAGGGGAGGTAAGAATGAACCATAGATTCACCTTCTCCGGTGCTCTCTGGAAGCAGTATCACCAGGGGAGAATAGCCGTAATTCCCGATCTTAAATGCAGATCACCCCGGGAGGGCGACCTGCTAGGCGGAAGACATCCGCTCTGCATAGCTGAAACTCTGGTGTCCGCTGGAGCACCGGTACTTTCAGCGGTGACAGAGCCCAAATACTTTGGCGGTTCACTGCAGCTGCTGAATCAGGTAGCCAAAACCCTGTCCGTACCAATTTTGCGGAAGGACTTTATAGTCAATGTGGAGCAGCTGCGTGAAAGCGTTGATTGCGGGGCCAGTGCAGTTCTTTTAATTGCTGCTATGCTGGAAAAAAGGCAGTTAAGAGAGCTGGTTGAAGCCGCACTGCGACTAGGCTTGGAACCTTTGGTCGAAGTTCACACCCCAGCTGAAATCAGCAAAACCAATGAATTGCCGCTAACCATGCTGGGCATTAACAACCGCGATATTCTTCAATTAGAGGTAGACCAGGGAGATATAAGCACCACGGAAAAGCTGGTCAGATTGGTAGGCCATGAAGCCTTGATAATTAGTGAAAGCTCAGTTGCTTCTGCCCTAGATATAAAGCGAGCTGGTGCCGCCGGAGCTCATGCAGTACTGGTGGGGACAGCTCTGCTCAAAGGGGATAACCCGGGTCAGATTTACCGGGAGCTTAACGCAGCAGGAGAGATAGCCCTATGACCAGAGTAAAGGTTTGCGGGATAATGGATCAGCAAAATGCAGAAGTCTGTATAGAGGCAGGCGTTGACGCTGTAGGCCTGATAGTAGAATACCCCCTTTCTGTACCGTGGAATATTAAGAGTAGTGAGGCCAGACAGCTAGTCAATGGACTGCCGCCTTTTGTGAGCACCTGTGTTGTAACCGGCGGATCGGCAGACCACATCTTGGCGGTTGCCAGGGAAGTTCAACCGGATATTATTCAAGTTCATTTCCAGGAGACTTGGACAGAAGTAAGAACTGTGACCCAGCAGTTGCGCCGGTATGGCATCAAGAGCATCAAAGCTTTAAGCATCGATCACAAAGGCCAATGTGCCTTTGAAATTCCTGATCCGATTAAGGCAGCCCAAGCCCTGGCTGAGACAGGAATAGCGGCATTATTAATCGACTCATTCCGCCAGTCTCTCCCGGGAGGCACTGGAGTTACCGTTGACGGCTCTATCTTCCATACCATCCAGCAAAGTGTAAATATCCCGGTCATACTGGCCGGGGGACTCACCCCGGATAATGTGGGGCCGCTGATTGAGAAGCATCAACCTTATGCCGTTGACGTGTTAACAGGAGTAGAGATAAAGCCGGGCCAAAAAGACCGGAAACGCCTGCGCCGCTTTATGCAGAGCGTAAAGCAGGTCGACCTTAAATTAGAGAAGGCGGCATCCGAGCCAAAATGCCGGCACTTTACCTGAAGCAAGAAGTGCCCAATATTGACACTCCAGGGTGCTTCTGCTAAGATGAGTTTGCTGGAAAAACGCTTTAGCAGCCTAAAATGGAGCAATATGAACTGGTGGGGGTGGACGAATGTCTGCTGTGGTATTGGTCGGCGCCCAATGGGGTGACGAAGGAAAAGGTAAGATAACGGACTTTTTGGCCGAGAAAGCTGATTGCGTAGTACGCTATCAAGGAGGCAGCAACGCCGGCCATACCGTGGAAGTTCATAATGAGAAGTTTATGCTGCATTT
>DLUN01000045.1:0-848 GCA_003444615.1 Syntrophomonas sp. | reverse complement strand
CTTCCGGGATATTGTACCCCAACACGTTCTGTGTGATAGGCAACGGAGTAGTTGTGGATATGCAAAAACTCATTGAAGAAATCCAGGGACTGCAGGAACGGGGAATCGATACCAGCGATCTGCGCATTAGCCTAAGAGCACCGCTGGTTTTGCCCTATCATAAAAAGATAGATGAAATTGAAGACCGCAAAAGCTGTATCGGTACCACCAAGCGGGGTATCGGCCCAGCTTATGCCGATAAAATCAACCGTACCGGATTTCGCATTGGCGACTTGCTGGTAGATCAGGACTGTTTCAAGGAACGCTTCAAACAGCAGGTAGAAGATAAGAACCGGTTGATTCAGGACCTCTATGGTGAAGAGGGATTTGATTACCAAGAACTGCTGGATCAGGTGTTAAGTGAAATCGAGTTCCTAAAGCCTTACCTGGCGGATACTTCCTTACTGGTGCATAACGCTATTAAAGAAGGCAAAAAAGTACTATTTGAAGGAGCCCAGGGAACTCTTTTGGATATTGACCACGGAACTTATCCTTATGTAACTTCTTCCCATCCCACTGCCGGGGGAGCCTGTGTGGGAACGGGGATTGGACCTACTCATATTAGCCGGGTAATTGGAGTAGTTAAGGCTTATACTACCCGGGTAGGCGAAGGACCATTCCCCACCGAACTGTGTGACGAATTAGGGGAGACCTTACGGCAAAAAGGGGCTGAGTTTGGAACCACCACTGGCAGACCGCGCCGCTGCGGCTGGCTAGATGCCGTAATACTGCGTTATGCCGTCCGCATCAATGGGCTGACCGATATGGCTATAACCAAGCTGGATGTGCTCTGTCTCTTATACACATCT
>DLUN01000150.1 GCA_003444615.1 Syntrophomonas sp. | reverse complement strand
TTTGGGAAGAAAGATGGTGGGCAGCGCTCTGCATTTTGACCAGAATGATCGGATTGACGGCATTGTATATCTGGCTTGCTTCGGGTGTGGACCGGATTCGCTGGTGGGGGAAATCATTGAACGCCGGATAGTGAACAAGCCTTTTATTATGCTGACAGTTGATGAACATACCGGAGAAGCTGGGATGCTAACCCGTTTAGAGGCATTTGTAGATATGATCGAGCGTCAAAGGAGGCAAGCTGTTGAAAGTAACCTTTCCCCACATGGGTAACGCCTATATACCTATAAAAGCTTTACTGGCAGGGCTTAAACTGGATGTGGTACCTCCCCTTCCCATAACTAAACGAACCATGGAACTGGGGATAAAATATTCACCGGAATTTGCCTGTTTGCCCTTAAAAATCAGTGTGGGCAGCTTTATTGAAGCTCTGGAACAGGGGGCTGATACGGTGTTAATGGCGGGAGGATGGGGACCGTGCCGGTTTGGTTACTATGCTCAGGTAGAGCGTGATATCTTAAAGGACCTGGGTTATTCATTCCGTATGGTAGTTCTGGAGGCGCCCGATTTCAAAATCTCGGAACTGCTGAACCAAATTAAGGATCTGGCTGAGAGGGTTACTACTATGGAAGCTATCCGGGCAACCCGTTTTGCCTGGTTTAAGCTGAATGCAGTGGAACGTATGGAGATTAGTCTGGAACAAATGCTGCCCCGGGCCTTGCACAAGGATGAAGCTGTCCAAATATATCGACAGGCTCTGCAGGAAATTGATCTGGCTGCTACCCGGGAGGAAGTAAACCGAGCGGCTATTAAGCGCACAGCTGAATTGGAAAAGTTGGAGCAGCATAATCAGCCTCTGCTGCGATTGGGCCTGGTAGGAGAAATATATACCATCCTGGAACCCAGCTGTAATTATGATATTATCGAGCAACTAGGCCGGATGAATGTGGAGGTTTACCGTTCGGTTTACACAAGTGACTGGGTCAATGATCACTTGTTAGGCGGACTGGTGAAGCGCTCTAACCGGCGGGAAATCTTGTCCAGTTCACGGCCTTACTTGAACTACTTTGTAGGTGGACACGGGCGGGAGACAGTTGGCTATGCGGTTAAATTTGCCCGTCAGCATTTTGATGGGATTATTCAGATTGGTCCCTTAACCTGTATGCCGGAAATTGTGGCGCAATCAGTACTGGGTCAGGTGGGAGAAAAGGAAGGCATTCCGGTGATGACCATGTATTTTGATGAGCACGCAGGTGCGGCAGGAATAAAAACCAGGCTGGAAGCTTTTGTAGATATGCTGTATCGAAGGAAAAAAACACAGGAGGAACAGCTCAATGCCAATGTATTTGGGTGTTGACATCGGCTCAGTCAGCAGTAATTTTGTCTTGCTTGATAACCGGGGCAATATGAAAACCAAAGTATATTTGCGTACTCAGGGCAACCCGATACAGGCTATAAAACAAGGTTTTGCGGTTGTTAACAAAACCTTGGAAGAATCAGGACAAAAAATCGCCGGGGTTGGAGCAACCGGCAGCGGCAGGTTGTTGGCAGGTATGCTGCTGGGAGCAGATATTATTAAAAATGAAATCACTGCCCACGGGGTAGCAGCTTCCTGGCTATATCCTGGTGTTCGAACCATCATAGAAATCGGCGGCCAGGATTCTAAAATAATCTTGCTCAAAGATGGGATAGTAAATGATTTTGCTATGAATACCGTCTGTGCGGCCGGAACCGGTTCTTTTTTAGATCAACAGGCAGCTCGCCTGAACATACCCATTGAGGAATTTGGCCGAAGAGCCATTACTTCCCGCCAGCCAGTACGTATAGCAGGACGATGCGGTGTCTTTGCTGAATCCGATATGATTCACAAACAGCAAATGGGTTACCCACTAGAAGACATTCTTATGGGTCTGTGTGAAGCTCTGGCCAGAAATTATCTGAACAATGTAGGCAAAGGCAAAAAGATTATGGAACCGGTGGTTTTTCAAGGAGGAGTGGCTGCCAACCAGGGTTTGCGACGTTCATTTGAGCAGTTGTTAGGCTTGCCAGTACATGTTCCTGAACATCATGAAGTTATGGGAGCAATAGGCGCGGCATTGCTGGCCCGGGAAACCATAGAATACAGCGGGGTTTCCACCCAGTTTAAGGGCCATTCTTTTGTAATGGAGGGTGAGTTCACCACTCGCAGCCAGGAATGCCGGGGATGTCCCAACCTATGTGAGGTAGTCTGCATACGCCGTGATGGGAAACCACTGGCTTACTGGGGAGATCGCTGCAAGAAGTGGGAAGCATCCTTAACTAACAAACTAGGCAGTCTTAAAGTGGTCTGAACAGGAGCCCTTAAACTGAGATATTATCCTCCTCTGGTTGAAGTAAACGCAAAATAGCTGATTTTATAGACTGTTGAGCCTGCATATCTAGCTGCTGGGAAACACTAAGCTCCTCCAAAATGGAGGCCGGACGGGACGACAAGACCAAAATACGATCCGCCAGCAAAAGAGCTTCCTCAATGTCATGGGTTACAAACAGGATTGACCATTGGTAACGAGCCTGCAACTCTTTGAGCCACAAGTGCATGCGTCTTCTGGTTATAGCATCCAAAGCGGCAAATGGCTCATCCAGCAGGAGAATATCACTGGCGAATAAATAAGTTCTTAAAAGGGCTGCCCGCTGGCGCATACCACCGGAGAGCTGCCGGGGATAGTAACCGGAAAAATCACTGAGCCCAAACTCTTCCAGATGCTGCCTGGCTATATGCCGGGCCTGCTTTTTAGGGGTACCTTTTAAGATCAGAGGGATGGCCACATTGTCCAAAATAGCACGGGAAGGCAGGAGCAGGTCCTTTTGCTGCATATAACTCACCCGCCCGGTCTTTCCCGTCCAATCCTGACCATCAATCAGAATTTGACCCTTATCAGGCGATATCAAACCGGCTACGATGTTCAGCAAGGTGCTTTTGCCGCACCCGCTAGGTCCCATTATCACCACTGATTCGTGCTGGTTTACCGACAAAGAAATATTGTCCAGGGTG
>DLUN01000151.1:1070-2871 GCA_003444615.1 Syntrophomonas sp. | reverse complement strand
AGATGTGTATAAGAGACAGAACACATCCACCCCACGGACACTCTCATGGATGCCACAGTTGATTTCTCCATCAGAAAAGCGAGTTACCTGAGCATCTCCTACCGGAATTCCCAAGTAGCTGGCAATTTCCTCAGCCAATGCTGGGTTAGCATTACCCGTAAACAGTTTCATCCTCCATCGGGACGCTTTCATGCCTTAACCTCCTAATGATCATGCTTTTTCTTTTTCCAGGGAACAATGCGCTGGTCAGCTCTCTCTACCGCCAGGGACTGGGCGGGAACATCACGAGTAATAGTTGAGCCAGCCCCGGTTACCGATGATTCACCTATTCTTACCGGAGCTACCAGATTGGTATTGCTGCCTATGAAGGCGTAGTCTTCCAGAATGGTTTGGTGTTTGTGCTGCCCGTCATAGTTACAAGTAATGGTCCCTGCTCCTATGTTGACTTCTTTTCCAACCAGGGCATCACCTACATAGCTAAGATGGGGAATTTTGCTGCCCTCCCCTATCTGGGACTGTTTAACCTCCACAAAGTCGCCTACTTTAACTTTATTATGCAAAAAGGCCCCGGGCCGCAGGTATGCATAGGGGCCAATTATACAATCATCGCCGATTTCGGCTTCTTTGACCCGGGAGCTTTCTATAATTACTCGATTCCCTATGATACTGTCATTTATATTAGTCCAGGGACCAATTTCACAGCCTTCTCCTATGACGGTTTTTCCCTGAATCAAGGTAAAAGGCATTAATACCGTATCACGGCCAATAGTGACATCACTGTCAATTATTATGGAGTCAGGTTCCACTAGAGTCACGCCATCCCGCATGAGTTGGTGGTTTTTACGACGGCGCAAAATCTTTTCCGCTTGAGCCAACTGAATACGGTCGTTTACCCCGTGGATTTCCTCGGGTTCTGCCGCTGACATAACTTCCACCCGGTGACCTTCGCCCTTTAGTATTTCCAGCACATCAGTTAAATAGTATTCGCCTTGGGCATTGGCTGGCTGGAGTTGGTGCAGAACTCTGAAAACAGAACCGGCGTTAAAACAATAAATGCCGGAGTTGATTTCCGTTATGTTTTTTTCTTCTGGGGAAGCGTCCTTTTCCTCTACAATACGTAAAAAGCCACCGTTTTGGTCACGCAAAACCCGTCCATATCCGGTGGGCTCCTGTAAGTGAGTGGTCAGGACAGTAGCCTGGGCCTGCTGTTTTTGGTGATAATCCAACAGAACTTTTAATGTAGAGGGACGCAGCAAAGGAATATCACCGGCTAAAACCAAGACGGTATTACCGGGGTCGACCATCCCTTCGGCTTGTTGCAGGGCATGGCCGGTTCCTAACTGCTGTTCCTGGGTTACAAACTTCACCTGGTCACCAGCAAAGACCTTTTGCACCTCTTCTCGCCCGTGACCTACTACAATAATTATATCTTCTATTCCCGCTACCCGGACGGCATCTGCCACATGAGCCACCAAGGGCTTACCAGCGGCTTTGTGCACTACCTTAGGCAGATTCGATTTCATGCGAACACCTTTTCCAGCCGCTAAAATTACAGCAGTGTGTGCCAATTATTCCACCTCTTCGTTTTGTCTTTAAGCTTATTACTATTACTATAATATATGATGATAACTGGACAACATTTTATTTAAATCAAGAAAGAGTCCCCTTAAGAGGAGAAGGGTCAGAAGGATACTTCCCCCAGATACTCTTGGGCCATCAGCAGGTCACTGGGTTTATCCACATCAACACCTATTTCTGCATAGTCGGAGATAAGCGCTCGTCCTTTTATACCGGTCATCTG
>DLUN01000151.1:0-795 GCA_003444615.1 Syntrophomonas sp. | reverse complement strand
ACCAGGCTCTATCATTTTACTGCGAATTAAAAACAGATTCCCTCCGGTAAATAATCCTTCTTTCAGGCGGACATAGGTACGGGTTACCCCAGGGAATCTGGCTTCGTTAACCGCTTTACTGGTAACCGGGTAACAAAAATCAGCCTCCAGTTTTTCACAGCGAGTCAGAAAGTCTTCGATAGCTTCCGTAGTAATAAAGGGAATATCCGTGGGCAAAATAAGCACCTGCTCACTGATCCCCTGTTCCCGTAATAACTGTACGGCGGAGGCAAAACTCTCCACCGCATTGCTGCCTCCATTTACAAAACAAACATTTTCTTCCCGGCAAAAAATAGATCGCATGGACTCCACCGGGCCACTGATCGCGATTTTATTGATCATGGGACTGGCGGCCAGGGCTTGATATACATAATAAATCATGGGATACTTACCGATTAGAATTAAGGCTTCATTATCATATGGTGCCATCTTTCTTAATTCGCTGCTGCTTTCTCCACCAGCCAGAATCACTGCATCATAAGCCATTGCAAGCTACCTCCATTAGTCAGATAGGGGAAGTCCTTCCTTTTTAATCGCTTCAATTATACTGGTTTCTGCGTTCTCAATATGCTCCCGGGCTACCTGCTGGGCTATTTGAGGATCCCGGGACTGTATAGCCTCCACTATACCCCGGTGCTCTTCCAGGGAACGCTTCATACGGCCGGGATAAGCCAGGGAGGTAGTGCGATAGCGTTGAATCTGCTCACGGAGATTGTTGATTATATTGGTCAAGCGCTGGTTACGACTAGCCTTGTA
>DLUN01000019.1 GCA_003444615.1 Syntrophomonas sp. | reverse complement strand
CAGCAGACTACGAATCGGGCATCGTTAAGGTTGTCAACCAGTTCCCTAAATATCCTGAAGATGTGGTCTTAGAAGGCGGGGGGAGTGCTGAAGGTACATTGACCCTGATCATAGACGCTACACCGGAGGAAGATGCCTACAATCTGCAGATTCAGATGCCGATGTACTTCGAGCAAGCCATCCCTAGAGTGGCTGCTAAAGGAGGTGTTTAAAAAGCTGAACACATCACTTAGATATCCAATTATTACAAATGGTTAGTTTGGGAGTATTAATGAAGGAGTGACTGAGTAATGAAAAAACGTTCTAAAATGTTAGCCATTATAATGGTTTTGGCATTTGCCCTCACTGGTGTTGGCTATGCCTGGTGGACCGATACCCTCTATATTAACGGTACCGTAGAAACCGGAACTTTCGATGTTTCCTTTGTTAATGAAGGGTGCTACCCGTTTATGCAGCAATATCCAAATATTGAATATAAAGACATACCCGGCTATCCCATCGATAATGATTTAGTAGAAACTTCCATCACCCCTGATGGAGATGACAAGTACATCGTAACGATTAACAAATTATATCCAGGAGCAAAAGTCCGCCTTGATGTCAAGCAGCAAAACGTCGGCTCAGTGCCAGCCAAGTTTGCAAATGCTGAATTGAAGTTCACCAAAGGAGCAAAATGGGCAGAATACCTGAAGGGTGCTGCTCACTACCGCACAAGCACAGGTCTCTTTGGAAACATTCTAGGAGCATGTGACCACTGGAGCGAAAATGTTTGGGTGTGGGATGACTTTGACAAGTTGGATGATCGCATGAATGAAGTTCTGGGTAACAAACTGATTCTCCCACCTGATGGCTGGATGACATTTAGCACTTCCGATGAAGAGCCGGGATGTATTTGGATAATGCTGGATGAAGAGGCTCCTAATAAGTTACAAGACCAGACCATTGAATTCGTCCTGACTATGAAGTGGAAACAGTTCAACGATAATAGCTCCGACGTGTAAAAATATGCGGGGGAAGTTTACCGCCCTTCCCCCGCTTTAACCTATACAAGGAGGAATCTCTTGTGAAACGTTTTGTGTTTTTCTGTTTCTGTGCTGCTGCAGCTGTGGCCATGATCCCTACCGGCATTGCCCTTTGGGAAGATGAGCTCATAATTAAGGGCGACTTCTATTTCAATCAACCTGAACAACCCATGCTGTGGGAATTACCCGATCTGGCTGCTCCAGACTCCGATGAATTCCCAGAAACTGATACATCCAATGAAAATGACGGCAGAACCGAAACAGAAGAGCAGCAAGGCACAAATCCTCCCGGAGAGTCCGATGGAGAAATTGCTGATGACTCCACGGTTGATGAGGGTAATCAGAGCGATGATCCACCAGCAGCAGACAGCAATCAAGACTCTAGTGAGTCTGATCCAACCTCAGGTAATGAATCCGGTGATACCGGCAGTGAATCTTCGGACAGTGGCAGTTCATCACCGGAAGACAGCAGTTCCGGCAGCGAAGCATCCTCTTCTGAAGGCGGCAGTTCTTCATCCTCTGATGGAAGTGGAGCTAGCGGCCCGGACAATGGCAGTTCTTCCGACAGCAGTGGGACCAGCGGATCTGACAGCGGCAGTTCTTCATCCTCTGGCAGCAGTGGGGACAGCGGAGGTTCATCCTCCACCGGCGGCAGTAGTTCTTCCGACAGCGGTTCTGGTGATTAGGAGTCGTTCGCATGTTAGACTACCAGTACAGCAGGAAACTTAACCGGGCCTTTCCTTTTCTGCTCACCGCAATCATCATAGTACTATACCTGGCGGACAACTTCGTCATTGGCAAATGGCTGGGAGGTTTTTGGGGCACCTATGTGGTACGTCCCCTGCTGTGGGCCATCCTGGCCGTTTTGGTAATCAGGTTTTTCCCGGGCATACGTCCCGCCGGCAAATTAAGACTGCGTAAGTTCTTGTGCTGGATGGCTTTCTTATGCGGGGCCCTGGCTATCATAGCCTCCCTGGCCACCGGTGTTCTGGATGGATTCGGGAAAAGCCCCTATGATCTGAGCCCGCGGGGCATACTCACCAACGTGATATATTTGGGTACATTTGTGGTGGGGCTGGAGTTCTCCCGGGCCTGGCTGATCAACCGGGTCTTCCGAAATAATCCGACGTTGGGAGTCATCCTGGTCAGCCTCTTCCTGGCCTTGTTTTGGTTTCCGGCCTCAATCCTAACCACTTTGATCGAAAACTTAAAAATTGTTCAGTTTCTAGGCACTACCCTATTCCCGGCCATCAGCGAAAATCTCCTGGCCAGCTATTTAGCCCTTTTAGGAGGGGCTTGGCCGGCAATCATTTACCGGGGAACCTGGCTGGCTTTCGAATGGTTTTTTCCCATCCTGCCTGATCCAGGTTGGGTGACCAAAGCCTTGGTGGCTACGTTCATTCCCTTAGTCTGCCTTACCCTGGTGCGCCAGTATTACCTGGATGAAAAAAAGTCCCGTAAAGAGCTGACCCAAGAAGAAAATCCTCAGGGCAGCTTAATCACCGGCATTATTGCTATCGTTATCGTTTGGTTTTGCGCTGGTGTTTTCTCGGTGTTTCCTTCGGTTATCGTCAGCGGCAGTATGCTGCCCGTCATTAATGTGGGTGACGTGATAATCGTTCAGAAGGTTCCGCCAGAACAAGTACAAACCGGTGACATTATCCAGTTTAAGGCGGAAAATATCCGGGTAGCCCACCGGGTTATAGATATAAAAGAAGAGAATAAGCAGAGGGTGCTAATTACCAAAGGAGATAACAACCAATCCGCCGATACTGATCCAGTGTTACCAGAGCAGGTCATAGGCAAGGTCATCGGCATAGTACCTAAAGTTGGCTGGCCCAGCATGATAATTCGTTCACCTGATCTGTCGGTTTTCCAATCACTGGCCGAGCAGATAAACGGAGAACAATAGGAGGGTGTTGGATGATGGTGAGCTTGAATGGGAGGCTTCGCGCGGGCATTATATTGCTTTTGCTGCTGATACTGGCTGCCTGTCTGGCTGGTTTGGCATGGAACAACTTGGTAAGACCAGCTGAAGTTACCGAAAAGGTCAAGGTCTACAGCTATCAGCAGGCGGCTAATATAGACTATCAGGTCAATCTGCTGCCCAATAATTTCTTTGCCGAAACTACACTGGGACCGGGTCAGGCTTACATCACCTCCCTGACGGATTCTGTACAGACCCAGATGCAATACAGTTTAGTAGGAGAAAAACCAGCTGAGATTACCGGCACCTACCAAGTGGACGGAGCTCTGGTGGCCTACAGTGCAATGGGAAACGACACCGAAATGGAAGTGTGGAGACGCAACCTTTCCTTCCTGGAACCCCAAACCTTCACCGTTAATGACAGTAAGGCCCATATCCAGGAAGCCATATCCATACCAGTTAACAGCTACGCTCTTTTTGCTAACGCGGTGCAGGAAGCCACCAAGTTCTCTCCCAGCCGGCTGGAGCTGAAAATCGATTACTTTATACAGGTGCAGGGAAAAACTGATGCAGGCGATTTCACTGATGAACTGCATCCCACATTGATAATCCCCTTACAGGGCAGGGTATTTGCGGTACAAGGGGAGCTGTCGCCGGAGAAGGAAGGTGCTATCGAAGCCGAGACCACCCGGCCGGCTGAAGGCATTCAGACCACCAATATTGGGCTGGGAATAGGATGGTTTTTAGCAGCTCTGTTATGTATAGGGTTCTTGATGCTGACTAGAAGTTCAGATAAAGACCTTAGCCCTGAGGAGAGAAAACTGGTTCACATTCTTCGCCAACACGGGGACAGAGTAGTGACCCTGACGGGCAGTTTGCCCACAGCCAAACCGGACCCGGTACTGCTGGTAGATGACTTCGAGGACTTGGTCAAGGCCGCTGATGAAATAGAACAGCCCATACTCTATGAAAAGGATGAGGAACAGGGAGAACACAGTTTCTTCGTAGTGAGCAATCCCTACATATATAGATATAGCCTCTTGTGTAACCCCGTTGTGCAAGATTACCTGGATGAAGCAAGCACTGACAGTGCTACTTCACTGTAAGCAAGGAGGATGACTATGAAAACTAAGAAGGTTGATTTTACACTGGTGGTCATCATAGGGTTACTAGCACTGTCCTTATGCTTCAGTACCGCTGCACCTAGTTATTCCTATGCATCACCAGTCCTGTCTTGGTCAACCAACCCGTCCATAACGGAAAACGAATCCATTGATGTAGCGCATACGGACTGTATTGCGGAAGGCAGCTATTTGACCATCACCGTAACTAACGCCTATCCGGGATACGAGTCCAATATCGTTGGTGAGGTGGTCAATACCGTAGGCTTTCCTATCAATTTGAGCGACTTGACCCTGACAAATAATCACCCGGATTTCATCAACGTGACTGCTGCCCGCTCCGGGGGTTCTTCCCTTGACCCTGGCGAGTCATTCACTGTGGATGTAAATCTTAAGGTAACTGATCAGGCTGAACAAAACCGCACCGGTGAAAATGCGTACACCTTCCAAATCGTGTTAACCGCTCAGCAGCAATCCGGAGGGGATAACGATAATGGTGGAGATAA
>DLUN01000095.1:2185-2587 GCA_003444615.1 Syntrophomonas sp. | reverse complement strand
ACATTAAATATTGGGGTTAGTGGTCCCGGAGTAGTTTTGAATGCAGTACGCAGACATCCCGATTTAGATCTGGGAGAACTGGCTAATGTAATTAAGAAGACAGCTTTTAAGGTTACCCGCACCGGTGAATTGGTGGGAAGAGTAGCTTCCCAGCGCCTAAACGTGCCTTTTGGCATAGTCGACCTGTCATTAGCTCCTACACCGGCTATCGGTGACAGCGTAGCTGATATTTTGGAGGCCATGGGTTTGGAAAGGGTTGGCGCTCACGGAAGTACTGCCGCTTTAGCTATGCTCAATGATGCCGTCAAAAAGGGAGGCGCTATGGCCTCCTCTTATGTGGGGGGACTGTCCGGGGCCTTTATTCCTGTCAGTGAAGATGCTGGTATGATCAAAGCGGTGGAA
>DLUN01000095.1:1704-1970 GCA_003444615.1 Syntrophomonas sp. | reverse complement strand
GACATAATATCTGCCATCATAGCTGATGAAGCAGCTATCGGTATGATAAACCGTAAGACGACTGCAGTTAGGATAATTCCTGCACCCGGTAAATCTGAAGGAGATTGGGTGGAATTTGGAGGGTTGTTAGGCAGAGCTCCGGTAATGAAAATCAATACTTATTCACCGCAAAGATTTGTGGCTCGTAAAGGGCGTATCCCTGCTCCCATCCATGCTCTAAATAATTAACTATTCCGGTATGAATTGGCACTAAAAGCCCCATACTA
>DLUN01000095.1:0-1458 GCA_003444615.1 Syntrophomonas sp. | reverse complement strand
ATGTATGATGAACATCCTGCCGATATAGGTAGTGAAGTGTTTGAAAGAGAGAAGGATGCCGGATTACTGGAGCTGTATGAATTAGAATTGGAAAAAGTTCGGGATGCTCTGGCCAGAGAAGAACAGGGCAAATACGGTATATGTGAACTATGCGGAAAAGAGATTGAACCGGCTCGTTTACAGAGATTAAGCAATACTACTGTCTGTGCCGGTTGTGCCCACCGTACCCAGGATAGATTCGTTAGACCCGAAGAACAGGAAATAATTTCGGCTGGGGAAATGGCAGACGAAGGAGAGGCTTTTGATATATCTGGTCATGATTTTTACGACCATTAAGCCTGTTTTCAATAGTTTGGCATCGTTGCAGTTGAAACTTTTAATGGTTATATTAAAGATAGAGATTGAGTATAGGAGGACTCGCTATGCGTATTGGTATTTTCACTGATAGTTACAAGCCCTATACCAGCGGCGTTGTGACCTCCATTTCTACTTTTAAGGAAGAGCTTGTTCGTCAGGGACATCAGGTGTTTATTTTTGCCCCCAGCTATCCCCAGGAATGCGAGGATGAAGAAGGGGTATACCGTTTCTACTCGTTCCAATCACCTACCAATCCTGATTTTAGCTTGGCTATACCGGTGTTGCCAGGGCTAAATATGCTGGTAAAAAAGCTCAATTTGGATATTATTCATGTTCATTCACCTTTTACTATGGGGAGAGTAGGGTTACGCTACTCACGCCGCTATAGAATCCCTCTGGTGTTTACCTATCACACCTTATATGACCAGTATGTTCATTATGTTCCGGTGGCTCAGGATTTAGCCAAGGAGATAGTAACAAAATACAGCAATGATTTTTGCAACCACTGTCACCATGTTATAGTTCCTAGTACCGAAGTGGAGCAAATGCTAAAAAAATATCGAATTCGTACTCCTGTAACTGTTTTGCCCACAGGAGTTCCGCTGCACAAGCTACAGCAGGGCGATCCTCACTGGTTAAAGAAAAATTACCCCATCCCGGCAGAAAATAAAATCCTGCTATTTGTGGGGCGGTTAACCAAAGAGAAAAATTTGGAATTCCTAATTAAAGCTTTTAGTCAGGTAAAGGTTCGTCACCCGCAAACCACTTTGGTTTTAACTGCCCAAGGACCTTTGGAAGAACAGCTGAAAAAGCTTACCACCAGCTTAGGTATGCGCCTGGAACAGGATGTTCTTTTTACGGGAGCCCTTCCCTATGAGACCTTAGCCAATGTTTATCACTCAGCCGACTTATTTGTATTTTCCTCTATGACTGAAACCCAGGGCCTGGTTTTAATAGAAGCGATGGCTGCGGGTCTGCCCGTTGTAGCTGTAAAGGCTTTTGGCGTGCAGGATATGGTAGATCATATGGTTAATGGTATTCTAACTGAATGCGATCAGGGACAGTTTTATGAAGCTATTTGCACATTGCTGGAGAACCAGG
>DLUN01000121.1:2810-2966 GCA_003444615.1 Syntrophomonas sp. | reverse complement strand
GAAAAGTTTAAGGAAGAGGTGGACGAGCTGATCCAGGCTCCGGAAGCTGAAATCGAGGAAGAAATAGGAGACATGCTTTTTGCCCTGGTTAATGTAGCCCGTTTCAAAGGGGTAGAACCTGAGCAAGCTTTACAAAAATGCAATGACAAGTTCGTG
>DLUN01000121.1:1444-2532 GCA_003444615.1 Syntrophomonas sp. | reverse complement strand
GCCGTTTCAATTATATTGAGGAAGCAGTAAAAGACTCCGGTCACAGCTGGTCAGAGCTGAGCCTAGAAGAATTGGACTATTATTGGAACCAAGCCAAGGAAAAAGGTCTTTAAAGATACAGGTTTATAGCTCTAAATGTAATAAGAATTAGCAGAAAAAAAGGAATATTGTTAAACACAGCGAATTAGCCATTATATGCCAGACAAACTAGGGCTAAAGGAGGGATGGATATTTGAATAAGACCGATTTAATTAATGAGGTAGCAGTGAAAACGGGGATGACTAAGAAAGATGTAGAAAAGGTAGTCAACGCATTTTTCAATACTGTCGAAGGAACCCTAAAAGAAGGTAATAAGGTACAGTTAATTGGATTTGGAACCTTCGAGGTTCGTAACCGGCAAGCCCGTAAGGGACGCAATCCTCAGACGGGAGAAGAAATCAACATACCGGCTACCCGAGTTCCTGCTTTTAAGGCTGGTAAAGCCCTAAAAGACGCTGTAATATAGAAAATGCGTCTTGATAAGTTCCTAAAAGTCTCCCGTATTATCAAAAGGCGAACGGTAGCCAAAGATTTTGCGGAACATGAACGGGTTATGGTGAACGGAAGAGTGGCCAAGCCCTCTACCAGTATAAAAAAAGGAGATCGCATTACTATTCAGGTAGGCAATCGCACCACGGTTTATGAGGTGCTGGACATCAAAGACAATGTAGCCGCCAGTGAAGCCAAAAACCTATATCGTGTAGTAGATTAAATTATCGCCCTGACTTTCAGGGCGATTTATTTTTTAAAGCCCCCGATTGGTCATAACCAGACCTTCCTGGGCATATCAATATAAGGTAAATGCTGAAATAAATGGGGTTTATCCCTGGATGGGAGGCTGGTACCATGGCCGATCACTCACTTAAACTGGTTAACCGCAATCAGATGGAACTAACTGGAGTGGTGAATGTGAATACCTTTGATGAGCAGGAAATCGTTCTGGAAACTCAGCAGGGGTTTTTAGGTATTATGGGCGAACAGCTGCACATCACCCTGCTCAATCTGGATGAAGGCAGAGTAGCCGTAGAAGGAAACGTCAACAGTATTGT
>DLUN01000121.1:0-1190 GCA_003444615.1 Syntrophomonas sp. | reverse complement strand
CTTGGAGTTGTAGCCGGTATGGTGTTTCAGTTTTATCAGTTGCTGGTGAGACGTGCCCGAGTAGGAAAGTACTCTTTGTATCTAATGGATTTCTTCTTGTGGATGTTGATGATCCTGTTGATATTTGCCGCCATGCTGTTTATAAACCAGGGGGAAATGCGGGTTTATGTACTGGTGGCCCTGGTTGCCGGCATACTTATATATCATCATTATTTAGGGCCAACCATGGAAGCCCCGGTTTCTCGTGGAGCACAACTTACGATCTCCGCCTTCTCCATCCTGAGCAGTTTAATTAAGCGGCCCATACGGGCATTAGCCGGCTGGGTCAAAGGCTTGGCCCAAAGGGGGAAAGGGCCACCGCCAACTGACGACGACGGAGAATAAAATAAAAAAAAGCGTTCTCCGGCAGGAATTACACAATGTTTCCCGAATAAATAGTAGTAAATTTGTCCACAGATTGTGGAAAACTTGTGGATAAGGTTCTGTTGATATGAAGATAGAAATTCGGGGAGCAGAGAAGCTGAGCTTTCGGGAGCGACAGGTGGTGGCCTTAAAAGAGATGGGTAAAAGCACCGAAGAGATTTCAAAGATTCTCAAGATTACTGCCAGCACCATTGCCACCCTGTACAATCGAGCTAGAACGAAAGGCTATGAAGTAGTCATCGTGCTTCCCGGTGATGTATTAGGTATCCAGGGCGGGGAGGATGATGAGCTTGAAGAGTAAAAGGAGTACCAGACGACCCTTGCGTCTAATCGGTATCGGTTTACTGTGTACTGTACTGGCGGTAACCCTGGTTCCAAGAGTGAAAACCGTTTGGGAGCTAAGCCAGCGCAAGCAGGCCTTGTTAGTTGAGAAAGCCCAACTGGAACAAGAGCACCAAGCTCTGCAAATTGAGCTGGAACAGGCTAATTCACCGGAGAACATCGAACGAATAGCCCGGGAGCAATTGGGTATGGTCAAACCGGGGGAACAGCCCCTTATTCCTGTATTAGCGGAATAGTATTGGAAAAGTGCCCTGAGCACTTCATATATTGACTATGAAGGTGGCACAGGATACAATGGACCTAGTATTAATCCGAGGGGGATTCTGTTTTTTATGCCAACCGAACAAACCAATATTATGCCGGGTAGTATTATGGAGGGGAAGGTTCAAGGAATAACCAATTTTGGCGGTCTCTTATACACATCT
>DLUN01000070.1:1375-24855 GCA_003444615.1 Syntrophomonas sp. | reverse complement strand
GAACCGTTTATCTATAACTAGCCTGGACCAAGGCGGTGTTCTTATAAACGATAGCTATAATGCTAATCCGGTTTCCATGGTTGCTGCTTTAGAAGCCGGACGGGAAATAGCTGGAAACCGTCGATTTGTCGCGGTATTAGGAGATATGTATGAACTGGGCGAATATGAGCAGGAAGGTCATAGAAGGGTAGGAGCTAAGGCCGCTCAATTAGGAGTAGATATATTAATTACTATTGGAGAAAAGAGCCGTCTCATATCCGAGGAGGCTTATAATTGTGGTTTACCAGTCCAGCACATTTTTCACTTTCCGGCTAAAGAGGATAGTATACCGCTTTTACTCACTAAGATTAGTAAAAAGGACACGGTTTTGTTTAAGGCATCACGGGGAATGCAATTGGAAACCCTGGTTAATGATTGGCTTAAACAAGATTGATCCGGGAGGATATAAATGCAGGGAATTGTAACGACGGCACTGATGGCTCTAGGCATGGCTACGCTTATAGCGCTTCTGATGGGGCCATTGCTGATACCTTTTTTAACGCGGTTAAAGGTTGGGCAGAGTATACGTGAAGATGGGCCCCAAGGTCATTTGATCAAGGCCGGAACACCTACTATGGGCGGTATAATGATTATCACAGCTGTTATGGTATCTACCTTTATCCTGGCGGGAAACAGCGGGGAAGCAGTAGCAGCCGTGGTAGTTATGTTGGCCTTTGGGGCGGTTGGTTTCTGGGATGACTACATTAAAGTAGTCTTAAAACGCTCCCTTGGGTTACGGGCCCGGGAAAAGTTAGGCTTGCAACTGTTGATTGGATTGGCTTTTGCATTGCTTCTCCTGTACTATTTTCAAAGGGGAACCACGGTAGTGGTTCCATTTTTAGGCTTAGAATGGGATTTAGGCCTAGCCTATGTACCATTCATCATTATTGTACTCATAGCTACTACTAATACGGTCAATCTCACTGATGGCTTGGATGGACTAGCCACCGGGGTAACATTTTTGGTGGCCTTGGCTTTTGCCTTGGTATGTTTGATGACCTCTCATTACCAGTTAACGGTATTTTGCGGTGCTTTAGCCGGAGGATGCCTGGGTTTTTTGTTTTTTAATCGTCATCCAGCCCGGGTTTTCATGGGTGATACCGGCTCAATGGCATTGGGTGGTGCAGTGGCAGCAGTGGCGGCATTAACTCATTCCGAACTTTTTCTTTTGCTGTTAGGAGGAGTTTATGTTTTGGAAGGTTTAAGCGTTATTTTACAGGTGGTGTCTTACCAGACTACCGGCAAGCGTATTCTATTAATGGCGCCTTTGCATCATCATTTTGAATTAAAGGGATGGCCAGAGCGAAAAGTAGTACGATTTTTTTGGGCCTTATCACTGGTTTTTGTTATGGTTGGATTGCTAGGTTATCGAAATATAGGATAGGAAGTGCATACCATAATGTTTACAGGTCAAAAAGTGCTGGTAATTGGTCTGGCTCGAAGTGGGCTGGCAGCAGCTCAGAGTTTACATAAACATGGAGCCCAAGTAATCGGCTATGATCAAAAAACCTTGGAATCATTAGGAATGGTAGCCAGGGATTTGGAGAAGTTGGGTATTCAGGTGATAAATGAATGGGAACCGGAGCGAATTAAGCATATAGATTTAATAGTTATAAGCCCTGGTGTTCCTTTGAGTTCACCTATTTGCCAATGGGCACAGGCCCAGGGGATACCAATTATTGGCGAATTGGAGATAGCTTTTAGGTTAAAAAATGAACAGGTTGCTCTGCTGGCTGTTACAGGAACCAATGGCAAGACCACCACTACCGCCTTGTTGCGTTATATTTTAGAAAAGGATGGACGATCCGCCTATTATGGGGGAAATATTGGCATCCCTTTGACTAGTCTAATTGATGAGTTAACTCAAGGCGTTGTAGTGGCAGAAGTATCAAGCTTTCAATTGGAGACGGTTGCTAAATTCCATCCCGATATTTGCGGTTTATTAAATATTACCCCAGATCATCTGGACCGCCATAAAACCATGGACGCTTATATAAAGGCCAAGTCTAAAATTTTTGCGCAGCAGCAGCCAAGGGACTACGCGGTGTTTAACTATGATGATAGGCAGGTGCGCCAGTTGGCACAAATGTGCCCGGCAACGGTAGTATACTTTTCGGCTCAGCACCAACTGGAACAAGGCTTTTTTATTGATAATAATGTAATTGTCTATCGCCATGCTGGTAAAAAGACGCAGATTTGCCCGGTGGGAGATATTCGTTTACGAGGCCAGCATAATTTGGAGAACGTTCTCTGTGCTGTGGCTATGAGCTATCTATATGGAGCAAGACCAGCCCGGATCAGTGATGCTTTGAAAACTTTCACCGGCGTAAGGCACCGTATGGAAGAAGTTGTGTACCATAATGGAGTTCTGTATGTAAATGACTCCAAAGCCACTAACCCTGAATCAGCTATAAAAGCTCTTCAATCATTTCACCAGCCCATAATACTAATTGCGGGTGGCCGGAGTAAGGGCTCCGATTTCACAGAATTTGCCCAGATGGTGGCGGCGCGAGTACGTGAACTGATTATATTGGGGGAAGCCCGTCAGGAGATTAAGGATGCCGTCATGAAGACTTCCTTTAGGAATATACATGAGGTAGAAGACTTAACGGAAGCTGTAGATTTGGCTTCGCATTTGGCTGTGGATGGAGACGTTGTTTTGTTATCACCTGCCTGTGCTAGCTGGGATCAATTCCCCAGCTACGAGCACCGGGGAGACCTTTTCTGCAAACTCACACGCTCTTTGTCAGAAAGGTCTCCAGATTAGAGGAGGGGCAAAGATTGCGTTTAAGAAAAGGACCTCCTGATTTCATTCTTTTTATAACCACCCTACTATTAGTTGGTATTGGCTTAGTGATGGTATTCAGCTCCAGTGCCGTTACCTCCAATATACGGTATGATGATGCTTATTTGTTTTTTAAAAAACAGCTCTTGTGGGCCTTGATTGGTATAGTCTGTATGCTGGTGGTTATGAAATTTAACTATGTGCGCATTAAGGATTTGGCTATTCCTTTAATGGTTTTTACACTATTGTGCTTGATTTTGGTCATAACCCCTCTGGGCATAGATACTAAAGGATCAAGCCGCTGGCTGGGGGTAGGGATTATGCAGTTTACCCCCTCAGAATTGGCTAAATTAGCTATGGTTATGTTTTTAGCAAAGGTTATGGAAGTCAATCTGGACAGTATGAGGTCTTTTACTAAAGGAATTTTGCCTTATCTGGTTTTCATAGCTTTGGTATGTGGGCTTATTATGTTGCAGCCTGACTTGGGAACAGCATTTGCCATTGCTGGAACAGCCTTTTTTATGATGTTGGCGGCTGGTGCGCGCTGGAGTCACTTGGGGTTGATCGCTTTGTCTGGTGCTGGAGTTGTGGCAGCAGCTATAGCTTTAGCTCCCTATCGTATGCAGCGATTCATCGCTTTCCTCGACCCATGGAAATACCCAACCGATGAGGGATTTCAAACCATACAATCCTTGTATGCCCTGGGCTCAGGGGGGTTATTTGGTATGGGGCTGGGCAGAAGCAGGCAAAAGTTTTTTTACCTGCCTGAACAGCATACCGATTTTATATTTGCCATATTAGGTGAAGAGCTGGGTTTTTTAGGGGCCTTTTTGGTTATCTGTTTATTCCTGTTATTTGCCTGGAGAGGCTTTCGTATAGCTATAAATGCTCCTGATACTTTTGGCAGTCTTTTGGCAACCGGTATAACCACTATGATTGTTTTTCAAGCCGCTATAAATATTGGGGTTGTTTCAGGAGCACTACCGGTTACAGGAATAACCCTGCCCTTTATAAGTTATGGAGGGTCATCTTTATTGTTTACCTTAATAGGGGTCGGTTTTTTGTTAAACATATCCAGGTACAGTACTTATCGATAAACAGGAGGAACTGATGAGAGCAATCATTACCGGTGGTGGGACAGGCGGACATATTTATCCAGCTCTGGCTATTGCTGATGAGTTGCGCCGCAGAGTGGATAACATGGAAATTTTGTATGTGGGGTCCAAGGGCATGGAGAGCCGCATTGTTCCTGAAGCCGGTTATGCTTTTACTGCTATTGATGTATCGGGTATAGATCGATCCTCCATGTTGAAAGCGAGCCGCTCGCTGGTAAAATTTCCTCATAGCTTTTTTCAAGCTAAGGATATAATAAAAGAGTTTAAGCCAGACTTTATTCTGGGAACGGGGGGGTATGTTTCTTTTCCGGTAGTAATGGCAGGAACTTATTTTGCTCCCAAAACATTTATCCATGAACAAAACGCTTATCCAGGGCTGGCTAATCGCTACCTGGCCAAACGAGTTGATTGTGTTATGCTTACCTTTGCCGAAGCGGGAGAGTATATAGAGGCAAAACGCATCAAAGTAACCGGGCTCCCGGTACGCCGGGAATTTTTTGCTGTTACTCCTCAGGCGAGCCGGCAGGCCTTAGGATTAAACGATAATTGGTTTACGATAATTGCTTTTGGAGGCAGCCGGGGAGCTGCCACTATAAACCGGGCCATGTTAGAAGCCGTGGAACGTTTGCAGGATAGAGCCATGCAGATAATATGGATAACTGGCCCGGATCATTATGAGGACATAAAACGCCAGGTGCAGGACCGCCTAAAACGAGACTGTAAAGCTGTCCTAAAGATAATCCCCTATATGAACAATATTGAACAAGCCATGGCGGCCGCCCATTTGGCCATTTGCCGGGCTGGAGCCAGCACCCTGGCAGAATTAGCAGTGCTTGGATTACCTGCTATCCTGGTTCCTTATCCTTATGCCGCCGAAAACCACCAGGAAAAAAATGCCCGGGCCTTGATGGGTAAAAAAGCGGTGACCATGGTTATTGATGAGTTCCTGGACGGGGATACTCTAGTTAATACCATTGAAGCTTTGCGCAGTGAACCGGATAGATTGAATTTTATGCGCCAGCAGATGTTGCAGGAAGCTAAGCCTAATGCCCTGGAAGATATAATCGCTGAACTGATAGGCTAAGTTTTTGACAGGTGTAGAAGGGGACAGGCTACGTATTTAAAAATGTAACCACTTTTGTTAAATATGCATACTATAAAGTGAATCACCAATGTTAGGTTTAAGGAGATGAGGAAATGTCCGAGCAGAGCGGACAGTGGATTCATATGGTAGGAATTGCTGGAGCAGGGATGAGTGGAATTGCTAAAGTTCTTGCTGAACAGGGCATGAAGGTAACAGGATCCGACCTCCAACATAATGAAATAACTGAGCAACTGGAGCAAATGGGAATTACTGTATATCAAGGTCATTCCTCATCACACCTTCAGGAAGGAGTTGATGTACTGGTAATATCCTCGGCTATCCCGGCGGATAATCCCGAGGTTATTCTTGCTCGTCACCGCAAAATACCGATATTGAAAAGGGGACAGATGCTGGCAAAATTAGTTAACCGCAGCAACGGAATTGCGGTCGCCGGCGCCCATGGTAAGACAACCACTACTTTTATGATTTATAAAGTTTTGTCTGGCAGTGGATTAGATCCTGCGTTTATAGTGGGCGGGGAACTACAGGATCATCATTATTTTAATGCCAAGCTAGGGACCGACGAATTTTTTATCGTGGAAGCCGATGAAAGTGATGCGTCCTTTTTAGAACTGCATCCTAAAATTGCTGTGGTAACCAATATGGAGGATGATCACCTGGATTATTATCACACTTTAGAGCGTCTAAAGGATGCTTTTCGTCAGTATATTGACGGCGTACAACCGGAGGGTTTGGCAATCTTGTTTGGCGACGATCCCGGTTTAAGAAGGCTTGCTGAAAGTAGTGGTACCCGTAAAGTATTCTTTGGTGAAAGCGAAACTAATGACTACTACTTTAAAAATTGGAAAGCTAAAGGGTGGGGATCAGTTTTTGATGTTTATGAACATGGCAAATTACTAGGTAATATTCAGTTATCGGTTCCGGGATGGCACAATGCCCTCAACGCTTTGGCAGCTATTGCTACTGGCCGGGAACTATCCTTGGATTTTGCAAGTATGCGCGCAGCTATTTTTGATTTCCACGGTGTCAAAAGACGTTTCGAAATAATGGGTGAGCACGATGGTATTATGGTTATCGATGATTATGCTCATCACCCCACGGAAATCAAGGCAACTTTGAGCGCGGCACGCAATTACCATTCGGGCAGATTGATAACGGTATTTCAACCCCATCGTTATACCCGTACGCGACAATTAGGCATTCAATTGGGTGAGGCTTTGCAAGCCAGCGATGTGGTTATTATTACCAATATATATGCAGCAGGCGAAACTCCTATTCCAGGTATTAGCAGCAGCATTATATTTAATGTTGCTAAACAAGGCGGGGGCACAGCCATTCTCATACCAGAATTGGAGGATGTTATTCACTATTTAATGGAAATTGGACGCAAAGGTGATCTGATAATTACTATGGGGGCGGGCGATGTATGGAGAATTGGGCCCGCATTTATAAGCAGGTTAAAAAAATCTGTCCCGCAGGCGTGAGCTAGCGGAGGTGTTCAATTGGACTATCTAGTGGTAAGAGGTTCCAAACCCCTCAAAGGCCAAATAAGTGTTAGCGGATCCAAGAACTCAACCCTTCCTATTATGGCCGCCAGTTTACTCTGCTCAGGAGAAGTAGTTTTAACAGGAGTGCCGGATTTAGAAGATATTAAGGTTATGGCACAGGCCTTAGAGATTTTAGGAGCGAAAGTTAAACGGGAAAAAGACGTACTGATAATTGATGGCAGTACTGTAAATAAGATAGAGCTTCCTGAAGAGATATCTCGCAAAATGAGAGCTTCAAACCTGGTGATGGGAGCTTTGTTATCCAGGTTTCATCATGCTCGGGTAGCCTATCCTGGCGGATGCGCTATCGGAACACGCCCCATGGATTTACATCTTAAAGGTTTTCAAAGCATGGGCTTTACCATCAAAGAAGAGTTTGGCTTTATGGAAGGGTTAGGTTCGTCTTTGGGAAGCCAGGAGATTTTATTGGATTTTCCCAGTGTGGGAGCTACCGAAAACTTAATGATGGCCGCGGTACTGCTTCCCGGTACTACTATATTACGCAATGCAGCCCGTGAACCAGAAATAGTTGACCTGCAAAACTTCTTAAACCGCATGGGTGCCAAAATAAGAGGAGCCGGATTGGATACTATTAGAATTGAAGGGGTAAGTCGCCTGGGCAGTGTTGAACATGCGGTGATACCTGACCGGATCGAAGCTGGTACATTTATGGTGGCAGCAGCCATATCCAGAGGAGAAGTTTTTATTGAAAATGTGGTCTTGGAACACGTTCAGCCCGTAGTTTCCAAGCTGCGCGAGATAGGTGCTGAAGTGCTAACCTATAATTCCGGTATAAAAGTAGTAGGAGGAGGACGTCTTAGACCTGCTGATATAAAAACAATGCCTTATCCAGGATTTCCCACAGATATGCAGCCTCAGATAATGGCCTTGTTATCTTCAATTGTTGGTACCAGCGTTTTGGTGGAAACTATTTTCGAAAACCGCTTCATGCATGTTCAGGAGCTTCGCAGAATGGGGGCTGATATCAAGGTTGAAGGCAGGGTAGCCATTATCAAAGGCAAAAATCGTTTGGAAGGGGCTTCGGTGGAGGCCACTGATCTTAGGGCTGGCGCAGCTTTAATCCTAGCCGGATTATTTGCAGACGGGGAAACCCATATTAATCGAATAGATCATATAGATCGAGGTTATGATAAGATTCATGTCAAATTACAAAGTATTGGGGCAGATATTACCCGGGGGCCTAGGACCTAAAGGTAGGCCCCTTATCCATATTGACTGATGCGTTAACAAAAAATATCTGTTATAATCAAGCATACGGATATTTGGGGATAGGGGATTGTTGCCTGATGAAGAGCACATCTCGCCGTTTTTTTAGTGCAGCCATCTTCTTGTTATTAATCATTCTATGTATATATTTTTTTCTACACAGTTCCTTTTTTCAAGTTGATACAATAAAAGTTACGGGCAACTCCACGATTCCACAACAAGATATAATTGATCTGGCAGGTATTGAAACGGGGATCAAACTCTTTGAAGCCAACGAGAATTTGGTGTCCAAGGCGGTTGAATTACACCCCATGGTAAAAGAGGCTCAATTAGTGCGCCATCTGCCGCGCACATTGGAGATAAAGGTTACAGAAAGGGTAATGTGGGCTGTAATACCTGCCATTAATGAGTTTTTGATTATTGACTCTGAAGGGGTATGTATAAATAAAAGCCTGCAGTTTCCCACTCCGGAGATACCAGTGATTACTGTTGATCCGGTTCCCCAGCAGATTATTATGGGACAGGCAGTTGAACCTCAGGGTGTTGATTTCATCAGAAAGATATGGGATGAACTGTCTGAACAGGAAAGAGCCCAAATATCGGATTTTCACTTTACCAGTACTAGTCAGGAATTGATTATATACACAGCTGAGGGAACAGAAATCAGATTTGGTAAAAAAGAGCGACTGGACGAGAAACTGTCGGTAATTAGTCAAGTGTTTAAGTTGGAACAGGAGTTTTTAGAGGCAGGACAAGATGCTTTGGTTTATGTAGATGTTCGCTATAAGGGACAACCCGTAGTAAAGACTACATCTTAGCATTAGCTTAAAAGGGTGAGATTTTATGCGTAGCAAAGGGGCGCAAATTTCCATAGCTTTAGTTTGCATGATTCTGGGCATTATGCTGGCAGTTCAATTCAGAACTACCGCCAGCATTGAGGCTACTCAGACCGATGAAAGACTTACAGAGCTTACCCAAAAAGTGCAAACGTTGACTGAGGAACGGGAAGCTCTAGCGGAAGAAGTTCTAACCCTTCGCTCCAAAATAGCCAACTTTCGTCAGACTGATCAGGCCTTAGCTGATTTACAGGAAGAAGTAACTGAAGCTCACATGGCGGCAGGTTTGATTCCTGTAGAAGGACCTGGAATCGTCTTGACCTTAAACGATAGCCCCCTCAATTTGCAGGTGGGGGAAAATGCCAATGCCTATATCATCCATGATAGGGACTTGCTGTTAATTGTGAATGAGCTGAAAGCATCGGGAGCGGAAGCCATATCTATAAATGGTAAGCGTCTTACCGCTATGTCAGAAATACGCTGTGCTGGTACTACTATTTTGGTGAACTGGGATAAAATCGCGCCTCCTTTCGAGATAAAAGTGGTGGGAAATCCAGACATGTTGGAAAGCGGCCTGTTGATGCGGGGTGGATATCTGGAACAGCTTAAAGTGTTAGGAATGCAGGTCCAACTGCAAAAGATGGAAAGCGTCGAAATCCCTGCTTATACTGGCAGCTTCAAGTTTACCTATGGAATGCCTATAGATTACGAGGAAAAGGCGGAATAAACAAATGTGGCTGCTGATTATTTTCTGTTTGCTCATAGGATTATTAATTGGTTTTTCTATTCCGGTATTATTCCCAATAACACTGGCTAAGTATATGTCAATCGGCGTTTTAGCAGCCCTTGATTCAGTATTTGGCGGTATCCGGGCCTATATGGAAGATGGTTTTGATAGCACTATCTTCATCAGTGGTTTTATTGTAAATACTGTGTTGGCAGCCGGTTTAGCCTACTTGGGCGACCGTCTGGGACTGGAGCTATATTTAGCAGCAGTTATTGTTTTTGGTGTAAGGATTTTCCAGAACTTAGGGATCATTCGTCGCTATCTTTTGAAAAAATACTAATTATTTCTGAGCTATGAAAAAGGATTTAGCTACATAATGTTGTATTTTTTAGTAGGACTTCAAGTAAGGGGTGTGTTTACATCAAGAAACGAAACATCCTGGTAAGCCTTGATATAGGGACGAGTTCAATTAAAGCTGCCATGGCTGAAGTCCACGGTCAAGATATTCATTTATTGGGAATCACCCAAGTTCCCTCCTTCGGACTTCGGAAGGGAAGCATAATAGATATTGAAAGCACAGCTAAGTCGATAGACAATAGTCTGAATGAATTGGAACGTCTCACCGGGATTGAGGTCTATAGTGCTTTAATAGGCTTTTCAGGAGTGAGCATTTCTATTGTAAACAATCATGCGGTTATAGCCGTGGCTAACCCCACCTACGAAATAACTCTGGAGGATAAGGAACGTGTTCTTAATTCCGCCCGCAATCTATCCCTACCATTAGACAAAGCTATTATCCAGATTATTGAACGTCAATACATAGTAGACAGCTATGATGGAGTGAAAGACCCGGTAGGAATGGTGGGCAGTCGTCTGGAAGCTGAAGTATCCATTGTTGTAGGAGCTATAGCAGCCATTCAGAACCTGCAAAGAAGTGCCAATAAAATAAATCTGCATGTAAATGGTCTTATGTATAATGCATTGCTAGGCGCTGAATCTGTATTATCACCTGCCGAGACAGAAATGGGGGTAGCTCTGGTTGATATTGGAGGGGGAACTACCGAGGTATCATATTTTGAAGAGGGCAGCATCATTCACACTTCGGTCTTGCCAGTTGGCGGTGAATACATTACCAAAGATCTAGCCATCGTCCTGAGGACCTCCATGGAGGAAGCTAAACGAGTGAAAGAAAAACATGGGGTAGCCAGTCCGGATAAGGCCAGGAGTGACTTGATGATAAATGTGCATAATATCCAGGGGAAAAGCGCCCAACAAGTGTCGCAGCAGGTTATAGCTGAAATAATTTCCGCTCGAGTACTGGAGATAACCGAATTAATATATGCAGAACTGAAACAATTTGGATGTTTGAACCGTATGCCAGGTGGTATCGTATTAACTGGTGGAGCAGCTGAATTGGCTGGATTAGCCGACGCTATGGAGGAATACTCTTCCATTCCGGTTAGAATAGGTCTACCGGAAAACATGAAAGGACTACCTACAGATTTTAATCGACCACAAAATGCAGTGGTTTTAGGAGGGGTTCTTTATTCAGCCCGGCAGGCAGCAATAAAATCTGGAGACAGCCCGCGTTTTATTGGTGTGATTGATCGGATAACATATTGGTTAAAAGATTTATTTCGGTAAGGCAGGGAGGTTTTGCAATGCCGTTGGATTTCGATGTTGAGATGCAGCAGTATGCTAATATTAAAGTTATTGGAGTGGGAGGCGGTGGAAACAACGCCATTAACCGCATGATTGAGGCTGGCTTAAAAGGGGTTGAGTTCATCGCTGTGAATACCGATGCCCAAGCCCTATATCTTTCCAAAGCGGAGACTAAGATTCAGTTAGGAGAAAAACTCACCAAAGGCTTAGGAGCCGGTGCTGATCCGGAAATTGGCATGAAGGCTGCTGAGGAATCCAACGAGGAGATAAAACGAGCTCTGATGGGTGCTGATATGGTATTTGTTACGGCTGGTATGGGTGGTGGAACTGGTACGGGAGGCGCTCCCATTATTGCTCGCATTGCTAAGGAAGTAGGGGCTCTAACCGTGGGTGTGGTTACTAAACCTTTCGCCTTTGAAGGGCGCAAACGCAACACTCAGGCTGAGCAGGGAATACAAGCTTTACGGGAACAAGTAGACAGTCTGATAACTATTCCCAATGACCGCCTTTTACAGGTGGTAGATAAGCATACCAATTTTAATGATGCCTTTAAGATAGCAGATGATATACTCCGTCAAGGAGTGCAAGGAATATCTGATTTAATTGCTGTGCCGGGAGTTATTAATTGTGACTTTGCTGATGTACAAACGGTTATGCAAAATACTGGTTCAGCCTTGATGGGTATTGGCCGTGCCAAAGGTGAAAACCGAGCTGCAGAAGCAGCCCGCATGGCTATTTCCAGTCCCTTGCTAGAGACTTCAATTGATGGAGCTAGAGGAGTGCTGTTTAATATAAGCGGCGGAACAGATCTTACTCTGTTCGAGATTAATGAAGCAGCCGAAATTATTCATCAGGCTGCCGATGTGGAAGCTAATATTATTTTCGGAGCTAATATCGATGAAGAACTCGGGGAAGAAGTAAGGGTAACCGTGATTGCTACAGGGTTTCCGGCTGCACACTCCATCAGCCCTGAGACTCGCCGCAGTAGTAGAGTTATCGAATCACCTGCGTCCTTTTTGGATAAAAACGATTTGGAAATACCTCCTTTCTTACGGAGAAAATAGCTCGATTAAAACGAACCGGGATGATAATTCCCGGTTTTTTTTCTTTTCTGACCGATAAAAATGCCCCGTCCTTTGCTAAAGCAACAAATTACCCAACTTCCTCGCTGGTATAATGTGGAATACATTATTGTCCAGCAGATAGCATAACCATTAATTAGCGTAAATTTGACCGCTAGAAAGGTACCAGGTGCTTTAAATGATGGGGTCAATAGTATACGCGGATATCACCTTTCTTCTCAACTTCATTATGGATTTCATAATACTATGGGTAACAGTTCGGTTAACAGGTGTTCCCGTTGCTTATATACGCTTGATAATGGCAGCTTTACTGGGCGGAATATATGCAGTTGGTTATTTATACCCTGATATATCCTGGGTATACTCCTTTCCTATGAAAGTATTGCTTTCGGTTATCATGGTGGCCATCGCCGTATGGCCAGATACCTGGACCGATTATGCCAAAAGCCTGTTGCTGTTTTATGGTATTAACTTCATGGTAGCAGGAGCTACTATAGGGATTTCATTTTTGGTGCAGACATCTAATACTGGTTTTTCACACTGGTGGCTGCTAACGGGAATTGCCTGCGCCTTATTACTGGGAGTATATGGAGGAAATTGGCTAAACAAGCGTATCATACCGAGACTGTTGAAGCTTCCGGTACAGTTAACCTTTGAAAGGAATCAGTGCTCTGGCCAAGGTTTTGTAGACACTGGTAATGGTCTGAGAGATCCTTTAACTAATCGCCCCGTGATTGTGGCCGAATACCACTGGCTAAAAGGATGTCTGCCTGCTGATTTAAAGAGTGCTTTAGAAAACAGCCAGACTCAGGAAGAAATGCTGGATAAACTCAGTCAAAGCAGCTGGTCTAATCGTTTAAGATTAATTCCCTTTACTTCTATCGGGAAGAAAAATGGCCTTCTGGTAGGAGTTCGTGCCGATGCCATCAAGGTTATTATAGGAAAAAAGGATATTGAACATAAAAATATGGTCATTGGTATATACCAGGATAGGCTGAGCAAGGAAGATAAATACCAACTATTAATACCTTGTGAGATCTTGGATAATGGATAGGGGGAGTAAACCGTGAAATGGTGGTTAACCTGGAAATTACGCCTATATATTGTGCGCTGGCTGATAGCCCGTGGTAAAACTAAGTATATTCACTATATAGGGTCTACCGAGGTTTTGCCTCCTCCATTAAAAGAGCATGAAGAGTCTGATTTGATCACTCGTTTGGACCAGGGCGATATGGCGGTCAAAGCCAAGTTAATAGAGCATAATCTTAGATTAGTAGTATACATAGCCAAAAAGTTTGAAAACACTGGTATTAACATCGAGGATTTAGTATCCATTGGCACCATTGGTTTAATCAAGGCTGTCAACACTTTTGAACCGAAAAAAAATATTAAATTAGCCACTTATGCTTCCCGCTGTATTGAAAATGAAATACTGATGTATCTGCGCCGCAACTTAAAAAACCGGGTGGAAGTTTCCTTGGATGAACCTCTTAATGTGGATTGGGATGGAAATGAATTATTGCTTTCCGATGTTTTGGGAACCGAAAGTGACATGATTTATAAGAAAATTGAAGGAGATGTAGAAAAACACCTGCTCTGGCAAGCTATGCACAAACTTAACCCCCGGGAGAAAACCATAATTAAACTGAGATTTGGCTTGGAAGATGGATTGGAAAAGACGCAAAAAGAGGTGGCCGATACTTTGGGAATCTCACAGTCTTATATCTCCCGTCTAGAAAAACGCATCTTAAAACGCTTGCAAAGAGAAATAAGAAAAATTGAATAGTAGTTCAACGACAGCTGCATAGCGGGCTTAATCCCAGCGGGGGTTAAGCCTTTTTCATTTGTTATGCAAAAGGAATAGCCCGAATAAATCCAGCTGCTAACGAGAATACTTTTATCAACTCCAGGTTGGCTTAACAAAATCAAACTAGGGGAAGGAGCAGGACGCTTTGATTAACAAAGTTGAAATCTGTGGAGTAAATACTTCCAAACTTCCCGTATTAAAGAATGAAGAAATGAGAACTCTGTTCCAGGCCATGCAGTCGGGTGACTCTACTGCCAGAGAACAACTGATTCAAGGTAATCTGCGGTTGGTGCTAAGCGTTATTCAAAGATTCAGCAATAGAGGCGAATACGTAGACGATCTTTTTCAGGTAGGATGTATTGGTTTGATTAAAGCTATAGACAACTTTGATCTAAGTCAAAATGTACGGTTTTCCACCTATGCGGTTCCGATGATTATCGGAGAGATAAGACGCTATCTCCGGGACAATAATGCGGTAAGAGTATCGAGATCTCTGCGGGATATTGCCTACAAAGCACTACAGATTAGAGAGAAACTGGTATCAGCACAGGCTTCTGAGCCAACTATAGCTCAAATTGCTGAGGAACTGCAAGTTCCTCGTGAGGAAGTAGTGTTTGCCTTGGATGCTATTCAGGAACCGGTGTCATTGTTTGAACCGATTTACAATGACGGGGGGGATCCTATTCTAGTAATGGATCAAATTAGTGATGAACGCAATACTGATGAATTATGGCTGGAAGAAATAGCTATCAAGGAAGCCATGAAGAAGCTCAATAACCGGGAAAAACACATAGTATCATTGCGTTTTTTCCAGGGCAAAACGCAAATGGAAGTTGCTGAAGAAATCGGTATCTCACAGGCTCAAGTGTCACGGTTGGAAAAAGCGGCCCTGAAGCAATTACGAAAATTTATTTAGCAAAAAGGAGGAAGGCAACCATGAACAAAAATCTATTAGTAGTGATTTTAATAGGGATTATTCTAGTCCTGCTCCTTCCTCTTACTGAACAGTACTCTGCTCATGAGTTAGCCTTCACTTATGACAATCTGGTGTCCACCAAGCTGGTAGCCAAGTAAAACTAGCTAGTTAACCTTTTCATAAGTCGAACAACAACATACAGATATTAGAGTTCTGCTTTAAGCAGACTCTTTTTTTTGTTAGAATGGTGGCGAATTGGAGGTAAGATTCTTGCAGCACGATGAGGTATTTTTACAGTGGACTAATAAGAAAAAACCAACTTGGGATACCAATCACTGCCAAAACTTGCAGACCGTTTTTCCCAATGCCAATAATACCGCCCCTCTTATTAATGAGCCCACTGATGATGTAAAAAATCAAATGCTGTTAGGCAACGACCATCAGGTGATGGCCTGGTTGCTTGCTAATGGCTTTCAGCAGAGTTTTGACTGTATATATATTGATCCCCCCTATTTAAGCGATACCCAATACTATGCTCAGGTTAAAATCGAGACCGAAAACGGTACCCAGCAGGTTAAACAGCCAGTATTCCATGATTCTGGTTACCGCCATAGGTCAGCTTATTTGCAAAACCTATATCAAACTATAGCTATGGCCAAAGAGTTGTTATCAGCACAGGGCAGCTTGTTCGTGCATTTGGACTGGCATTCATCCCATTATATAAAAATTATTATGGATGAGGTTTTTGGTGCCCGGCGCTTTATAAATGAAATAGTATGGTGTTACGGAGGCGGAAGTGGTGCCCGGCGCCATTTTCACCGCAAGCATGATGTTATTCTCTGGTATAGTCGGGGAGAGGATTATATATTTAACCCCCAGCATCGCCCCTATTCCCCGGGCACTTTACAACGGGGATTAACCAAAGTGAAAGGAGATCGCTACAAATTAGACAGCCGGGGTGCTCTATTGCAGGACTGGTGGGTTGATATACCTAAGATTCTAAGTCCTACAGCGGAAAACAACTGGAAATTCCCAACCCAAAAGCCAGTGGAACTCTTGGAGCGGATCATTAAGACTTCAACCTTGGAGAATTCCTTAGTTGGTGATTTTTATGCAGGTTCTGGCACAACGGCCGAAGCATGTGAAAATCTGGGACGACGGTGGGTAATAAGTGATAACCAGGTTTATTCTATTCAAACCAGTCTGCACAGACTGGTTAGGAATAACAGCCGCCCTTTTATAATAGGCAATCTGCAATCCCCACCGGGCGCAAAGGGGCAATTGTCTGTGGAAACAAGAATTGAACCGCAGCTATGGGGTTGTGATTTAACGGTAGTTTTGCAATCATACCAACCCAATGATATCCGGCAGAGCAGTCTGTCTTGGATAGATTTTTGGGAATTGGGCTGGGTGAAAGACGGTGCTTTTTTCTCTACAGTACAGGTTTTGCCCAGAAAAAGAGGTCAAAGTATCCCGGTGAGCCTGACGGTCAGAATAGATGAGGGTCAGTGGGAAGACTTGATGGTACAGGCCTGGGATATCCAGGGAGGGCCGGTAATGGTACCGGTAAAAAGCGTAAATACCTAAACTCCCTGGACACCCATGAGCCCAAGCGCATTATTTGCGAAGGCGATGCTGTTTTACCAAACGGTGAATGTCTGTCTCCTTATCATCTCCATAGGGTAACCACATTTCTTCGAATACAATTTCATCCAGCAAATCCTCCCCATATAGGGAGTTGCGGAGACGATTGCGAAAGGATGATAAAGGTTCGGAAGTGAAGATGCGCATAATTTCTCCCTCTTTTCTTTCATCTACTGGCGCTGCATCCTGCGGGCCAGTAAAAAGATTCCGGCAATAGCTGCAGCGTGCAAAACCCACCAACCAGGTTCCAGGATGCTAAAAGTACCCGGATCAATTTTATCTCGACGCATTACTTTCTTACTAATAGAGTTTTTATAATCCATAAATCCCGTCAGAAAAGAAATCAAATGATATCACTCCCAAGTTGTTTTTCAATAATATTTTCCCCGGTAAACACTCCATTAGGCACAGTAAATAATGTAACCACCAGCAGTATCCGGTTAAATAAAATATACCTGTAAAGGAAATAGGAGGAAAAATTCTTGCTTTGCCCAATTATTTATGGTATCAATGGCGTTAGAGTCTAAATTGTCCTGTAAAGTGGGGAGATACTTAATGGAAAGATTGGAGAAGGCGGCCTTATGCGAAATATACGCCTTAAACGGAGTAGGCAGAAGCGCTTTATTCAAAGGGCTTAGCGAATGTGGCAGCTTCTTAAAGCTGTACCAATCTGATGTGTCAGTACTACAACGCATACTGCCACCCCAAGCAGTGGTCGACCTGGTAAACCGCCGCCGCCAATCGTCATCGTGGCATGCTCTGGAGCGATTAGAGGCCCAGGGTTTTCAGGTTATAACTATACTTGACTTAAACTATCCTTCCTATTTGAAGACTATTCATGATCCACCGTTTATTATATACTGTGCTGGTAATACTGATTTATTAACAGGGTTTTGTTTGGCTATTGTCGGTTCAAGAAAAGCTTCCCATTACGGACGATCGATGGCTCGTAAATTGGGAGAGGAGCTGGCTGGCTATGGAATAACGGTAGTCAGCGGCATGGCGCGGGGAATAGACACTGAAGCTCACATGGGAGCACTCAATACCGGAACCACGATTGCTGTATTAGGAAGTGGCTTAAATGTAGTATATCCACGGGAAAATCAGGCCCTATATGAACGAATAATCATGAATGGGCTAATCATAAGTGAATTTCCTCTTGATACTCCACCGGATTCTAAACATTTCCCCATGCGCAATCGAATTATTTCTGGATTAAGCCGGGGAGTAATTGTAGTAGAAGCCCAGGAACGAAGTGGTGCTCTTATAACCGCTGATATGGCTTTAGAACAGGGAAGAGATGTAATGGCTGTGCCAGGTCCGGTAACCAGCAAGAATAGCTGGGGCACCAATCGTTTAATTCAGCAGGGAGCCAAACTAATTATGGATGTCCAGGATATAATATATGAGTATCCTGACTATGAATGGCAGCCATCTACCCACCCTATAATGGTGGAGGGAGTATTGTTTACCGAACAGGATAGTGAAGAAGCTGAGATTCTGCAGCTTATTGAAGTAGATGGCATTCACTTTGATGAACTGCTGCAGCGTACCAACTTGGATCATGGTACACTCAGTTCACTACTGTTGAAACTTGAACTAAAAGGGATAGTGACCTCTACCCCTGGTAATTACTATGTAAAGATACGATAGAAGAATTTCTTTTATGGTTGGTCAATTATAATAATTATGGAGAGGTGATCTGGTTGGCAGAGACCACACTAGTAATTGTTGAGTCTGCAGCCAAAGCAAAAACATTGAGCAAGTTCCTTGGCAAGACTTATCGGGTGAAAGCATCGGTGGGACATATCAAGGATTTGCCTAAGAGCAAATTGGGTATAGATGTGGATAATGATTTTGAACCTCAGTATATAACCATTCGCGGCAAGGGAGATATACTCAAAGAAATAAGGGATGAATCACAAAAGGCCAAGCGAGTGCTTCTGGCCACAGACCCGGATCGGGAAGGGGAAGCCATAGCTTGGCATCTCCAGAATGTTCTGAAGATACCAGCTGATGCTAAGTGCCGGGTGGAGTTTTACGAAATCACTAAGGATGCGGTTAAGAATGCTATTAAAAAACCTCGTCCTATAGATTTGAACAGGGTAAATGCCCAGCAAACTCGTCGCATGCTAGATAGATTAGTAGGATATAAGCTGAGCCCGCTGCTATGGAGCAAAGTGCGCAAAGGGTTGAGCGCTGGCCGGGTTCAATCAGTAGTGGTAAGGTTAATATGTGAACGGGAAGAAGAAATACGCCAGTTTGTGCCGGAAGAGTACTGGTCTATTGAGGCACATTTACAGACCAAAGATGAAAAAAGCCTAGTGGCCAAACTGATTAATTATGGTGATAAAAAAATGACTATTCCCAATGCCGATGAAAAGGATCGTATTATAAATGAGTTATCTGACTGTGAATATATAGTAACCCAAATCGAAAAGAGGGAAAAACGCAAAAAACCCCTACCCCCTTTTACCACCAGTACCCTGCAGCAGGAAAGTTCAAAACGGCTGAATTTTTTCAGCCAGCGAACCATGCGGGTAGCTCAGGAATTATACGAAGGGTTAGAATTGGGAAAAGAGGGAACCGTAGGCTTAATAACCTACCTGCGAACTGATTCGACCAGGGTGTCTGCAGTTGCTCAGGAGGAAGCTATGAACTTTATTACCCAACACTATGGCAAGGAATATGCGCCAACTAAGCCTAATGAGTATAAAAGCCGCAAATCGTCCCAGGATGCCCATGAAGCCATCCGCCCTACTTCAGTTCACCGGACTCCGGATGCAGTAAAACCATTTTTGTCCCGGGATCAATATCGTCTTTATAAACTTATATGGGACCGTTTCGTCAGCAGCCAAATGACTCCGGCTGTATATGATACTATTTCTGTTGACATCAAGGCAGGGGATTATTTATTACGTTCTTCTTCGTCCCAGTTGAAATTTGCCGGTTATAAAAAAGTGTACAATGATCAGGAAGAAGAGGAAGCAAAGAATACTATTCCTCCTTTAAGCAAGAATGAAAAGCTGATACTAATGAGTTTGGAACCTGAGCAGCACTTTACTCAGCCTCCTCCTCGTTTCAGCGAAGCCAGCTTGGTCAAACTACTGGAAGAGAAAAATATTGGCCGGCCCAGCACTTATGCGCCTATTATAGACACCATTCTTAAGCGGCATTATGTGGAACGGCAGAACAAGCAATTTGTGCCCACTGAGCTGGGTTTTATTGTCGTGGACCTGCTAAAAGACAATTTTAATAACATTATGGAAGTAGAATTTACCGCCAAAATGGAGGAGGACTTGGATCTCATCGAGGAAGGACAGAGAGAATGGCGACAGGTATTAAGAGAGTTTTACCAACCTTTTGAAGAGGACCTGAAAAAGGCGCAAGAACAGATAGAAAAAGTGGAGATAAAGGATGAAGAAGCTGGTAAGGACTGCCCCCAATGCGGACGTCCCTTACTGATTAAGTACGGGCGTTTTGGAAAATTTCTGGCTTGTTCAGGATTTCCTGATTGCCGGCATACTGAATCAGTTAATGAGGATACCGGGGTAAAATGTCCCCAATGTGGTGGAGCCATAATTACTTTAAAAACGAAAAAAGGAAGGAAATTCTATGGCTGCAGCAATTACCCCGGCTGTGAATTTCGTTCCTGGAATAAGCCCACTGGCGAAAAATGCCCTCATTGCGGAGATGCTATGGTAGAAAAAAATGTTCGCACCCAGGGGGTACAAATAATATGTCAAAATAACGAATGCAAGCATCGTCAGGAAGTGAATGTATAATTGGCAGTTGTTAATGTTATCGGCGGAGGTTTGGCAGGATGTGAAGCCGCCTACTATGTAGCTAATCAAGGAATAGATGTTAAGCTTTGGGAGATGCGGCCTGTAACCAATACTCCCGTACATCGTACCTCTTATTTGGCTGAACTGGTTTGCAGCAACTCTCTAAAATCGGAACAAAAATATACCGCCCAGGGTTTACTAAAAGCAGAAATGAGGACCCTGGGTTCTCTGTTATTGAAATGTGCCGAAGATACTCGGGTGCCGGCTGGCAGTGCCCTAGCCGTAGACCGGGATTTGTTTGCTAAAAGTGTAACCGGTATTATCGAAAGCCATCCTCACATAGAGGTTATACGGCAAGAGAGGACTGACCTTTTCACAGATGAACCGGCCATAATTGCCACTGGACCATTGACCTCTGATAGGCTATGGTTTAACCTACGTTCACTAACCGGCACCGAGAACCTGTTTTTTTATGATGCGGTAGCTCCCAGTATAACGGTGGATAGTCTGGATATGAGTAAGATATTCCGTGCTTCCCGTTACGGTAAAGGCAGTGATGATTACTTAAACTGCCCCTTAACCAAAGAAGAATATGAAAAATTTCATGCCGCTCTGGTGGAAGCTGATGTAGCTGAAGGGCACAGTATTGACCGGAAATTGTTCTTCAATGACTGTATGCCGGTAGAAGTCATAGCCCGGCGGGGAATTGATACCCTGCGCTATGGACCTATGCGACCGGTGGGTTTAACAAACCCTGCCACCAATTCTCGCCCTTATGCGGTAGTACAGTTGCGACAAGAAGACAAAGATGGCAGAATTTATGGGTTAGTAGGATTTCAAACCCGTATTAAATGGGGCGAGCAGGATAGGATATTCAGAATGATTCCGGGATTAGAAAAGGCTGAATTTGTGCGATACGGAATGATGCATCGCAACAGTTATATTAACAGTCCCCAGTTATTACTTCCGACTTTACAGTTAAAAAGCCAACCCCACTTATTATTTGCCGGTCAGATTACCGGGGTAGAAGGTTATATGGAATCTGCTGCTACCGGCATAATCGCTGGTATAAATGTCGTTAGACTGGTTAAAAACTTAGAGCCGGTAATACCTAGTGAAAATACGATGATTGGTGCCTTGCTTCGATTTATTTCTACTGCCGATAAAGCTAACTTTCAGCCTATTAATGCTAGCTTTGGTTTGCTACCTGACCTGATTCCACCCATTAAAGACCGCCAGAAGCGCTACCAGGGATATGTTGAACGAGCTATGCTAGCTGTGAGGGAATATTCAGAATTGTTGCATCTGTAGTTGTAAAAATACTAACCATGTGCTAGCATGAGCTTTAAAGGTAGGAAACAGAGGCGATGATATGCTGTTTCAACACGTAGAAGGATTCTTAGATTATCTTCGAGTTGAAAAAAGTGCATCAGCTTTAACTTTAGTTAGTTATCGAACCGACCTTGGGCAACTTTTTTCGTTTCTAGCCGGACGATATTCGGTTTCCTGTGATGAAATTACCACTGATTTAATAAACCATAAATCAGTTCGAGAATACTTAGCGCAAATGCAGGAGCAGGGTATGAGTCGTTCCACCATGGCGCGAAAGTTAGCTGCTCTTCGTTCATTTGTACGCTACCTGTGTCGAGAGAATATACTCCCCAACAATCCCATTGCGGCTGTTTCTACCCCCAAGCAGGACAAACGACTTCCCAAATTTCTTTATCCCCTGGAAATTCAAATACTTATGGATGCACCCGATACCAGAAAACCCCTAGGCCTAAGAGATAAAGCTATATTAGAAACCTTGTATGCTGCTGGTTTGCGGGTCAGCGAATTAGTGGGTCTTAACCTAAACGACGTGTTTTTTGATGAAGAGCTGATCAAGGTCTACGGCAAGGGGGGCAAAGAACGTATAGTTCCTTTGGGTAAACAAGCTTTACTGAGTTTGCAAAAATATATTCAGGAAGGACGGCCGCTTTTCGAAAAAGGCCATCAAGAGGCCCTCTTCTTAAACAAGTTTGGCAGGCGTCTTTCGGACCGGAGTATACGCAATATCTTAAACAAATATGTTGAAGAAGCAGCCTTAAACCAGAAAATCAGTCCTCATACGTTGAGGCATTCCTTTGCTACTCATCTATTAAACAATGGGGCTGATTTACGTTCAGTACAAGAACTATTAGGACATGTAAAACTATCCACTACCCAAATATATACTCACATTACTACCGAAAACATTCAACAGATTTACCATAACACCCATCCGCGGAGGTAAAATAATATGTTTCACGCAACCACTATTGTCGCAGTCCGTAAAGGTAATCAGACTGCCATAGCTGGAGATGGACAGGTTACTATGGGGCAACATACGGTCATGAAGCATCACGCTAATAAGATTAAGAAACTTCATGATGGCAATGTAATTGTGGGCTTTGCTGGTGCCGTAGCCGATGCTTTCACTTTGTTCGCCAAGTTTGAAGAAAAAATAAAGCAGGCCAATGGCAATCTTACCAAGGCTGCTGTAGATGTAGCTAGGGAATGGAGAACGGATCGTATACTAAGAAATTTGGAAGCTCTACTACTAGTAGCTGACCGGGAAAAAATGTTTGTCATTTCCGGTACAGGTGAAGTAATTGAACCTGATGACGGGATTGCGGCCATAGGATCGGGGGGGTCTTACGCTATGGCTGCGGCGCGAGCCTTATCTCGTCACACAGAAATGAGTGCGGTAGATATTGTGCGGGAAGCGCTGTTAATTGCCTCTGAAATATGTATTTATACTAATGATCAGATAACCGTACAAGTGGTGGAGTAATTAGTGAAAGGAAGAACGAATTGAATTCTTTAGATATGACCCCGCGTGAAATAGTCCGGGAACTGGATAAGTATATTGTTGGTCAGGATTCGGCTAAGAAAGCTGTTGCTATTGCCCTGCGCAACAGGTATCGCCGCAAGATGCTCAGCGAAGACCTGAGAGATGAAGTCTATCCCAAAAACATAATTATGATTGGCTCTACCGGTGTTGGCAAAACCGAAATTGCCAGGCGTTTGGCTCGTTTAGTGAAGGCGCCCTTTATAAAGGTAGAAGCTTCAAAGTTCACGGAAGTTGGTTATGTGGGGCGGGATGTTGATTCGATGGTAAGGGATCTGGTGGAGACTTCAATAAGCATGGTGAAAAGCGACAAATACAAGGAGGTGGAAGA
>DLUN01000070.1:0-1130 GCA_003444615.1 Syntrophomonas sp. | reverse complement strand
CTGGGAGGGGTGAGCGAGCAAAATGACAGTGATGATGGTTTCGAGGCTCAGGTTTATGAAGTTGAGCAGAAACGCCAAATCATCCGTCAGAAATTGTCGCGTATGGAATTAGAGCAGGAAGTAATAGAGATCGAAGTGGAAGAAAGCAGCGCTTCATTTATGGAGATTTTTTCTGGTTCCGGAGTTGAGGAGATGGGGATTAACTTGCAGGATTTATTTGGCAGTATGATCCCTAAGAAACGTAAGAAGCGGCGGGTTACCGTAGAGGAAGCTAAGAAAATTTTTACTCACGAAGAAGCTCAACGCTTGATGGACATGGATGAGATTCATCGTGAGGCCATTAGGAGAGCGGAACAGGACGGCATCATATTCCTCGATGAAATTGATAAAATCGCTGGTAAAGACAGCAATTATGGACCTGATGTATCTAGGGGTGGAGTACAGAGAGACATACTTCCCATTGTGGAAGGATCAACCGTAGTAACCAAATATGGACCTGTAAAAACTGATCATATACTTTTTATTGCTGCTGGTGCGTTTCATGTGAGCAAGCCTTCTGATTTAATTCCTGAATTACAGGGTCGTTTTCCTATTCGCGTGGAGTTAGAGAGTTTAACCCGGGAAGACTTGCGCAGAATTATTACCGAGCCCCATAACTCACTAATCAAGCAATATGTTGCTCTGCTGGAGACGGAAAAGGTACATATTAATTTTACAGACGAAGCCATTGACTATATTGCTGATATGGCTTATGAAGTGAACATTAAAACAGAAAACATAGGTGCAAGAAGGCTGTATACGATCATGGAAAAAGTGTTGGAGGACCTACTTTTTGACGCCCCTGATCATGTGCAGGAAACAATTGAAATAGATAAAGCTTACGTTGCAGAACGTCTTAAGAAAATTGTTGAGGACGAAGACCTCAGCAGATATATCTTGTAGGAGGTTTATTTAAGTGCAAAAATCATTATTAGAGAAATCAAGATCTATCTATAAAATTTTGCAGAAGATTGCTGGCAATCCAGTTGACTTCTTTGAAATGGCTGAGGTATTAGCTGACAATTTAGAATGCAGCGTTTTTATTGTGGGACGCCGCGGAGGAATTGGTGGCCTGTCTCTTATACACATCT
>DLUN01000098.1:10744-11285 GCA_003444615.1 Syntrophomonas sp. | reverse complement strand
TTTCACCCAGGCCAGGTGACCGTAGCCCCCAAAGATTTGGCTCTGTAACTCTTTGCTGGGAGGTATTATCATGATGCTGTCTGCCATAGGCTGGTCAACTATCGCCAATGTGCCCGTTCGGCCTCCCTGTTGCAATTGGACTCCATCCAGCCGGGTCCATTGGCAGGCGTGACCAGCGACCGGAAGAATAAACCCCCACCGAAGCCAAGCCATTTCCCATGCCAGCCAAACACAATTGCCACCACCCACCACCCGCAACGGATAAGGAGGATGCTTAAAATCTTGGGCAGCAATGGCTTGGGGAACAGCGGTCCAGGAGCGTAACAAAGCTAATAGAGCAATTATAATTATCCATGCTGTATGGGGTCTGGTCAAAAGAAAGCCCTCCTTATCTCAAAGATAGTTTGTGTGTATGCTGGACAGGTATGCTGGCAAGATAGTGGCATATCCAGGCAAAACTGGTAAAAGGGCTGCTTAGGCGTCCGCTTTCATAATTGGCGGCAGCTGATTGCTCCGCAATATCTATAGGGAACAAAGCCCA
>DLUN01000098.1:9528-10528 GCA_003444615.1 Syntrophomonas sp. | reverse complement strand
CCCGGCCGAGGGGGCAGAACCCCTTTGGCCATTGTTAATCATATAACTGGCGGCCTTTATCCAGGCACTCTCACCTGGATGCAAAATCCAGCTGCCAAAGCCAGCGCTCATTACTTGATACTGCAAAATGGTCGTATTCTGCAACTGGTGAAAGACGAAGATACCGCCTGGGCAGTGGGCTTTGTAAACAGACCCAGTTGGCCCCTTTATGACGGAACCAATCCCAACCGCTATACCCTTTCTATAGAACATGAAAACCTATCCGGAGGTTTATTAACAGAAGAACAGTATCAGGCCAGTTTATGGCTGCACCAACAGCTTATAGAACGCTGGAACATCCCGATTTCCCGGGACCACATCATTGGCCATAATCAGATTGATACTGTGAACCGCCCCCAGGACCCCGGACCGAATTTTCCCTGGCAGCGCCTATTTTCGGATTTACATGATGCAAAAGGAGGTGGTAAAGTGCCCGAACCCTGGAAGGAACAGCTGGTGGAACAAGCCCAACAGGAAGGATTAATAACCCAATATCATAACCCAGACGATCCAGCTTCCAAATGGTTTGTGCTGGCCGTAGCCCTCAACCTGCTTAAGAAGCTGACCAAATAACAAGACAGGGGACGTTTCCCCTGTCTTCTCATTCATCTCCTATCAATTCCTGATACACAAAGTGATATTGCTCCCATTCATGTGTTTTTGAATAACGCTCCTTAACCAAATCAGCTGCCGCCGCCCCCAGTTTTCGTCGCAGAGAACTGCTATCAGCCAGAGCGAGCATAGCCTCAGCCAGCTCTTGCGGATTTTCGACATAAAAACCTTCTTTACCAGGAGTAATAATCCCCAGATTACCCGGCACTCGCGACATAATTACCGGCAGTCCCACACTCATACCCTCCAGAGCAGCCTGGGGCTGTCCTTCCACTAAAGAAGTGTTTAGTACCATATCTGCCGCTTTGTATAAACCGGCTATTTCCTGATGCTTAACCTCACCCAAATA
>DLUN01000098.1:8576-9276 GCA_003444615.1 Syntrophomonas sp. | reverse complement strand
ACTGGTCCCGCTATCAACAAATGCAGGTTGGTTTGATAAACAGCTGCGGTTTCCATAGCCTCCAAAGCCCACTCAATGCGTTTAACCGGGCGAATCCCGCTGGGCAAAACCGCGATTAGGTCATCCGCCTGGCACTGCAGTCGGGAGCGGCTCCATGCAGGGGAATCGGGCAGGTCTACTCCCTGGGGAATAACCCGTAGCTTATCAGCAACTGTGGGGATAATTGAAGTGAGTACAGGCACAAAGTCATGATGAAATACTACCACCCGAGAGGCTATATTAAAGGCCTTTTCAATCTTGCTACGCTGGGAACCTAACAAATCAATATTTATGTCTGTTCCGGTAGTAGTCAATATTAAAGGAAGTTCAGCAGCCGCCGGCAAACGCTGCAGTACATAATCTACGGAACCAGCATGTAAAACGTGTAATAGCTGATAGCCCCGTTGGCTCAGGCGTTGGGCAGCCTCAGACCAACCATAAGAAGAGTCCAGGGATACGAGATCAACCTCATAGTCCAGCTGGGATAACCCTTTTTGCAGTCTTTGGCTAGTTATGGAATTACCTCGCTGCTGTTTTTGATAGGGAGTAACCAGCAGGACTGATGCGCCGCTCATCTTATGGTAACCTCCGCTGCCTTATATATAACAAAAGCTTCCCCGTAAGCTTTTTGACCACTGGTAATACCGCGATACCTGTTAAG
>DLUN01000098.1:2456-8271 GCA_003444615.1 Syntrophomonas sp. | reverse complement strand
CCACAATCCTTAAACCAGGGACCGGCAGCGCGGTTACAAGCTTCCCTACCAATGTGGTAAGCAGCCGCATGATCACGATTAGCTTCTTGTTTATGGGGTAAATAAACGGTGGAGAACTGACGGGCTCTAATCAAACGTACCAATTGATTTGTGATTTCGGCAGATTCTTGTAAAAAACCATCCGGCTGGCGCCAAAACAAAAACTCGCTCACACCCAGCATTCGTCCGGCTCGGCGGGCTTCATCCTCACGAATTCGGGCTAACTGAGAAGGCTCTATTTCCAAACTGCCAGCTTCACCAGAGGTAAAGTAAACGACAACCACTTCATGCCCCTGGTTACTCAACTTGGCTATACTTCCCCCGCAGCCAATTATGTCATCATCTGGATGGGGGGCTAAGACGAGTGCACGTGCCATAAAATCCTCCTGCTCCTACGCTAGAAAAGAGATAATACTCCCAATCCCGCTCCACTAACCAGTATTCCAGCAATAATTACCCCCCCGGCAATGCTCAGCAGGGAAGGCCAGAATGGCAGACGCAGTACTGATGCCGCCAGCGCTCCGGTCCAGGCCCCGGTACCGGGAAGAGGAATAGCCACAAAAATCAGCAGACCCAGCCAACCCCATTTTTGCATGGAGTCATGGAGCTTGTCCCCTCCCTTGGCAGCCTTATCTTCCAGCCAGGCGTGAATCGCTGGAATTTGCCGCAATCTATTCATTACCCAGCCTATACCTAAAAGAATAAATGGTACTGGTATCAGATTACCTATATAGGACAGCAGCAAAACTGTTGGGACAGGAAGCCCCAATGCCAATCCCAGCGGTATAGCCCCCCGAAGTTCCAGAACCGGAGTAGCTGCAGTCACCAGTACCATCCATTCTTGATGACCCAATTCGTCCACATCCCCTTCCCACAACTACTCGACCTAATAATGTACATGCCGAACGTGTCATCACTGCGGGGCGCGGCAATTCTAAACTCAAATCGAAAGTTCTGATCGCTCCGTACACAGCCGCAAATATTCCTCTTTATTGTATATCAATTTAATAACCCCATAAAGTGCAAATACCTCGCTCTGGTAAACACTTACAGAGGGATCCGCACTATATCCTCACGCAATTGGCCTTGGGGATCCATCCAGAAAAGTTCAATATGGGTTGCACCCGCCGGGCGTTCCAAATCATCAAGTTCAAAACAGCCCCAGTCAGGAGCCTTTGCTTCAGCAGTCACCTTGCCCTGGGATACGGTTTGCCCCTCTCCGTTTATAAACCGGTAGTAAACCGTTCCATCCTTCACCCGGGCTATGCCCTCCACCTCAACTTCATTATCCTCCAAGTCCATCTCTATAATTTTAATGGAATTGCTGCTGTCCAGGAAGGGCCTGGTGGGCTGGCAGCCAATTATCTGAGGGATTCGCTTGTTATCTGCAGAGTTTACGAAAACCACATCTTTATCATCATCGAACGATTTGTCCATCACGTAAACCACGTAAGGATAACTGAGCGCCTGAGTAGCGGGTCCATCAGGCTTAATGAAATCCACCTGTACTGTCAATTGGTTACCAGCACTGCTGACACGGGAAATTTTCACTTCATGACCTCCGGTGCGCTGTTCACCCCCACTCACCATAAAGTAAGTCTTTCCGCCCCTTTCAATTACTCCTGCTACCTGATAAGGCTTCATATTGTTCAGCCAATTCCTCACCTCAGCCGGATAGTCTGAAGCAGAGGGGTCAACGACCTGATTCGGCCTCTGATCCGGTTCCAACGGTTTGCTGCTGGCCTGGCAACCCAGCAGGCCCAACAACATAATCATCAACCCTACAAATAAAAATCCTTTACGCATATTAACCTCCTGTTCACACATTTCTGCTATTAATGTGGCTAATGAGCAGAAAAAAGATGCATAATTAAATGCCTCAAGAAATACACTTTTAGGATGTTAGTTTTTAAGAGAAGTGACATTCTTGTGTCACAAAAGTCACTTATATTATTAAAAAAGGATAAAAAATGCAGTTGTTGAATTCAGGAATCAAGAATTCAAGCAACTGTCGTACGTTAGGGAGGTGTTAAATTTATGGAGATTTTGAATAATATCGAATGGAGGGGGTTTCTTGAGAGTATGTATAAAGCTTGTCCCTGAACAGACTGGACAAGCGTCCATGGTTATACCTTTGGACTTTCGCAGGCACTTCATTTCCTTAATGAAAACATTCTTGCATGATTCTCCTATCTTTTCTCACTTTATATCTAGGCAACCCGGTTACAGCCCTTATGTTTTTTCTATTGGCTTCAACAAGATAATAGCAATCGATGTTGATGAAGGGAAAATGAACATTCAGCCACCCATTTATATGACTATTTCTTCCGGCTTTTACGAAGTAATAACAGAAATAATTAATGCAGCCATCAAAATGCGCGATAAACCTGTGATACTGGGTTTGAAAATTCAGCGCGTAGAAATGCTGCCGATGAAGAGAACTCGTGCTCCAGAGGCAGAATTCCGTATATGCGGGCATGCGGTGTTTCGCGGCACTGAAGAATACCTGGATGGGTCTGATGTGCAATTACTTGAAGAGTCGATTAATCAGCATATGATTAATAAGTTTTTGTTCTTCCATGACTTACCGCTAACCATGCAAGAAGAATACAGTTTAAGTCCTGTCCGTGTTTTGGATAATTCTAATTATAGAAAGGGAGTTTGCCATCACTACGGAGGCCCTTTGACAACCTTACAAGGACGAATGCATTTACAGGCTGATCCAAAGAGTATGCAATTTTTATATGACTTTGGTATCGGGGTCCGCTCAGGACAGGGTTTTGGCTTGCTGGAGGTGGTGAGACAAATATGAAAGATGTAGAAATCTACCCATCTTCCTGGTACTACAACGCCTGTGTGCACGGGTTTTTAGAGGTCCTGGCCTGGGGACTGGGGGACAAAGGCAGAGATATAGTCGAAGAACAGTTCTTGCAAGATGATGGAAGTGTACGTATTCCAGGTGAACTGATGGAAGCTGTATTCAGTACCATAGATGTACCAGCCCCGGCAGGATACACATTCAGAGAAGTACCCGATGATGTAAAGGATTTAAAGAGAATTGCCTGGTGGTGGGTGGAAAAATCTAATAAAACAGAAGATAAAAATCCAAACAATATGATCCAATCAACTAGATTGAGTATGTTTGGGTCTAATAAAACTTTTTATCCAAATTTGTTGCCTCATAACGAAAAAACACCTACCAATAAGTTTCTAAACAATTGGTTTACTTTAACTACAGAAGGTAATTTAAAGTGTAGTTTTTGTGATGGACCTTGTGAGCCTGTCCAAGGCCAAAAAGAAAAAGTCGCATTTTTTAGCAGTGCTATTTCGAAGCACTTAGGTAGCAACTTAGATGGCTTCCCCAATATATATTGGGATTCACAATCAAATATGATAATGTGCTCGTTATGTCGCTCTTATTTATTGTTTTTCCATATTATACACAGCAGGCGTCATTATGTAAGCTCCGACTCAATAAGCCTAAATTGGTACCTTAACAATCTTTTACAAGAAAAAAGTAAAATTACACGCTCATCCCAGAGGGCTCTCCTTGACGCTCTTCGTTATGACACGCAAATGCGTAGAGCTTTAGGAAGTTGGGGTTTACAAAACATGGAGTTGGTCTCGCTAGAATGGGATGATGCAAAAGTACAGCCCATATCAGAACGTTTAGCTAACTTACTTTTATTACCTAGGATTGCCAATTTACTGGGTTTAATATCAAACTCTTTAGTCTGGGACATCGTTATTCAGGAGCGTTACAGCTATTTGTTGAATTTAGCATACAAACAACTGCACTTTTTTCTAAGTGGTGGCGAAAACAAAAATAAAGACCCAGAAATCGTAGTTGGAGCAGGGAAAAAAATGGCTCAGGTGACTACCTTACTTGAATTGTTTTATGCAATTCGACAAGCCGAACAGAAGGAAAAAGGAGGGAAGGGTTTGGCTAGCATTGATTTCAGACAGATCCGTAAAGAAGCTGAAGAATCACCAATATCGATTACTGATAATGCTGGTAAAGGATTGGTATTTCGCTTGCTGGAGCTTACTAGACTTAATAAAAGAACGGAGGTATACCATCTTTTACTGAGAACCTACGTTGCTAAAGGCTTAGTATTTCCAACTAGTTTGGCAAATTTATTTACATTGAATGACCAGGAATTATTTAAAACAGGTATCTATGCTTATATAGCTGGGTTAAGTAAGGAAAACCAATCTCAGCTATTAACAGAAGGGGGAGTCAATGATGAAGATTAAAGGTATTACTGCTACAGTGATATTTGAGAGTTCTGCTGTTAACCGTGATGATAAACTGAGTGAAAGTATAACTTCGATAAAAAAATTGAGCCGCTATGATGGAACCTACTCGTTTATGAGTAGAGCATTTATACGGCATCATTTATTTAATACATTAGTACAACTCTATGATTGGCCAGCCGCCCCATTAACCACTGCAAAAACAGTAATTCAGTTTTCCTTTCCGGAAGCTAACATTATTTCTTATCAGGAGATGGACCTGTTTGGTTTTATGAACACTAACCCCATTAGTGTTGTACGAAAAGCCCCCTTGGGTATAACCAAGGCAATTTCGTTAGAACCTTGGCAAGCTGACATGGCCTTCTATGCCAATCACGATCTGGTACGTAGAGGGCAGCAACAAGGACTGAAAGTGAATCCAAACCCATTCCAAAAAGAAGAGCATTACACTTTTTATAAAGTAAGCTTTACTTTAGACTTGGCTCGGTTAGGTGAGCATGATTTATATTTCGATAAAATGCCTGAAGAACTCGGGAACTGGATTGATGAGCTAGAGGTTATTGATCGCGACAGTATACCTGCGGAGTTGAAGATTCGGAAAGAATTCGACCAATTTACATGGCATAGTATAAACTCACCAGAACAGGGTTATGTGGGAGTACAAGAGGCACGGAATTTAGTGAGGGTGCGTTTTCAGACGAGCCAAATTGAAAAAAGAAAGCGCATTGAGCAGGTGATAAATGTTCTGAAAAATGGTTTGATTATTCATTCCAGTACTGAAAATTATGGGATGGTACCTGTTTTCTTTTTGCTCGGTACCTTGAAAATTCCAGTACCAGTTTTTAATTCTGCTGTGACGCTAAAGGATGGGAATATAGAAACTAGCAATATCATTAATGCTTTGCAGAATGATTATGTTGTAGATGCATGGTATGATAGCCAAATGCCTTTAGAGGATGAATTGGCCAGTGAAATCAAACTGCATAAATGGGCTGGGGTAAATACAATCATTGAAAAGTTAATGTAATGGCGGTGATCAAAATTGAAAGAAATTAGAGCACTCAGAATAACATTCACTGCCCCGTCAGCTCACTTTCGTATCATTCATAGTAGAGATCCACGCAGGACTTTTCCTCTACCTCCGTATTCTACAGTAATTGGGATACTTGCAAATATTATGGGTTGTCGGGAAAAGATTGAGGATATGTTACAGCACCCATTCGCTCTAGGAATTCTATGTTCTTACGGTTACATTACTAGGGAATATACTTGGTTAAGGAATTTAAGCTCGAAGTCACATAAAACACGCTATGCTAGAGCAGACAGGCGTGAGTGGGAAGGTATGATTGATCACCCAGGTGGGCAAAGTCCTGTTGTAGTGGAAGTTCTTAATGACGTAGCATTAACAGTTTATATACACCATCCCCAGGAAGATATATTTAACACCTTACTAACAAACATGGAACAGTCAGAAAACTGGTTAAACCATATACATTTAGGACGTTCCGAAGATTGGGCT
>DLUN01000098.1:1544-2223 GCA_003444615.1 Syntrophomonas sp. | reverse complement strand
GACTTATCAGGATCTGAGGATTATTTTCAGTGGATGCCTGATCCTAAGTATTGTTTTTCTCAAGAAAGCATTATAGATGATTATACTCAGCTATATATGAAAATGCAGGGGAGCGTATGCTTGGTGACTTCTATCTATTCTTTGAGGGAAATATCTAATCATAATGATACCGGGAAAGCAACTGTAATCCGCAATTTTTCCCATATTCCAGCCCGAATAGTCAATAGTCCAGTGCCGTTTTTAGAAGACTTAAGCTTACCTCAACTGTTCTGCGACCCAGAACTACATGTCCCCGTTTATCTAACATTAATTGATCCAGATATTTTGGGGAAGGAGTGAATAAAATGAATTTATCATTCCTGGCCAAAAGCAATGGAACTACCTTGCAAGATCATATATCAGATGTGCTACAAGCAGTTGTAGCAATTCAGAAAATTTATAAACAGGAATATCCTGAGGAGTGGTGGACAGCACTTAGATATGCAGCTCTACTTCATGATCTCGGTAAAATTGATCCTGCTTTTCAGAAAAAATTAGAGGAGAGAAAAGTAACTCAGTCACTTCCCCATAGCATTCTATCTATTTTTCTAATTCAACCGGACAATTTACCTTTTACTGGTGATCAGAAGGAAATACGGCAAATCATACTATCCGCAGTAGCATTTCATCATTGGCGTGA
>DLUN01000098.1:420-1352 GCA_003444615.1 Syntrophomonas sp. | reverse complement strand
CGGGATCAGCATTTTTGGGCGGAAAGGACTAATAGTCTACAAAGTTCATTAAGCGAAATAGCTGTTCAATATGGTTTGAATCCAGAGGTAATCGGAGCGAATAAAGAGTTAATAGAGTACCTCAGTTATCATAACTTGGGTAATGCCGGAATTCTTCTACCTCCTTATACACTGAGTTTTTTACCTTCCAGACTCCGTCGAAAGGCTGAGCAACGTAGCCAAGATGAAAAACTACGCGTATTCCTAAGTGGAAACCTAATGCGAGCAGATCATTTTGCTTCTCTGGTTGAAGACAATCCGGGCAAGTTTGATCTTAATGATGTTGAAATTGACCGTTTCCCTGATTATACTAACCTCGTAACGGCACTGAAAACAAAATTAAACACCGAAGATCTATGGCAAGCAGAATTTTTTGAACGCAATCCGGATTTAAGGGACGAAAACTTAATCTTAGTTGCCCCTACTGGAGTTGGAAAGACTGAATTTGCATATCTCTGGGGAGTGGGTCAGAAAAACATATTTGCCTTGCCTATGAGAGCAGCCGTGAATGGGGTGTGGAACCGAACCCGAGAACTATGGAGCCAGATGCCGGACAGTTCGAATGAAGATGTGGCATTATTACATGGAGATGCTTCTCTGGAACTTTATCAGCATACAGATTTGGATTTAGAAGGAGAGATTCGGCCGGCAATAGATATGGCTCGACAACTCTCACAACCTTATATCGTCTGTACGGCTGACCAGATAGCGCCTGCAGCTTTACGATATCCTGGCTATGAACGTATCTTTGCTACCTTGATGAATTCGTGCCTGGTCATTGATGAAGTACAAGCGTACGACCCAAGAGCAGCAGCGATTATTACCCACCTTATAAAGCAAAACCACTATTTTGGTGGCAAGACTTTGCTAATGACTGCTACACTTCCCGCTTT
>DLUN01000098.1:0-157 GCA_003444615.1 Syntrophomonas sp. | reverse complement strand
GTATTGCCTTTAGAACACATGATGGAGATTATGCAACGTGCATTGATGAGATGATAACTGCGGCAAGACAGGGCAAAAAAGTGTTGGTTGTTTCAAATACCGTAAAGACGGCTGTAAGTATTTATAAAAAGATTGGTGAAAAACTGGAAGACAAAGA
>DLUN01000139.1:4307-4954 GCA_003444615.1 Syntrophomonas sp. | reverse complement strand
TATCCTGCAAATTTTGCATAGCATTGCGGTCAGTGTGGTAAATATCCGGCTCCTGAGTGATCCGGTCCAATGCTTCTCGATAGGTTTTAACCAGAAAGGTTAGATAATCCGAGTCCCGCATGCGCCCCTCAATTTTAAAAGATTCTATTCCCGCCTTCACTAGTTCTAACAGGTGAGGATAGAGACATAGGTCTTTGTGAGCTAGATAATAGCCGGTGGGCAGAAGAGTGTTGCCTCTTCCTAATTGATATTTCCACCGGCAAGGCTTACGGCAACGTCCCCGATTGCCACTTTCACCAGCTATGAGACTGCTAAAAAGACACTGACCGGTATGAGAAATGCACATATCTCCGTGAGCAAAAAACTCCAGGCCTAGGTTGCTATTGCTATGGATATCTTCAATCTCCTGCAAGTTAAGATTCTTGGAGAGAATAACCCGGCTAAAACCCAGTGACTCCAGGAATTTCACCGCACTGGAGCTGCCTACACCCATCTGAACACTGGCATGCATAGGAATGGTTAATCCCATTTCCCGGTGTATTTTGGCTACAGCCAAGTCCTGAATAATTAAACCGTCAGCTTTAATCTCTTGCAAAAAAAATAAGTAATCCTGGATTTCAGACAGATCGTCATTACCATAGAGGTTA
>DLUN01000139.1:3737-4060 GCA_003444615.1 Syntrophomonas sp. | reverse complement strand
TTTTCCAGCGGGAGCTAGCAATTCTACTTGGTTATTCAACATTAAGAATTGACCCCTTTTATAAGATGTAATAGAGAATCTTAATTACTATGCTTTGTACCAAATATACAGCGAAGACCGCCAGTATCGGCGAAAAATCCAGTCCACCAGCAGGAGGAAGTAAACGGCGAAAAGGGCTCATCACAGGTTCGGTAACTTCATATATAAACTTTATGATCGGGTGATACGGGTCGTGGCGAATGAATGAAAGTATACAGCGCCCGATAATCAGCCACACCAGAACAGTAAAGGCGGTTTCAACAATTTGTATAATAAATGCGTTC
>DLUN01000139.1:0-3384 GCA_003444615.1 Syntrophomonas sp. | reverse complement strand
CCTCCTGGAGAAGACACCTGATTCCTTAGTTCAGCCGGATGCTTTCCGGTAATCTCCAACATTTTGATGCTGCCGCCTATTGTAGTAAGTACCAGCTCTTTGGCCAGCTCCCAATCCAATCCTATATGGACAGCAGCTTCCGTCATAGCTTCAACTACCATCATAACATAAGCTGGTCCAGAACCAGATACAGCAGTTATGGCATCCATATGCTTTTCGTCGGTGCGGACGGTTCTACCTAATCCTGATAAAAGCTTTTCTACCTGAATAAGATCTTCTTCACTTGCTCCTTCTCCGGCAGCGATAGCTGTAATACCTTCTCCCACCAGTGCAGGCAGATTAGGCATTATCCTTACTACTTTTCCGTCAGGGGGTAAACAGCTCTGTATGAAGCCGGTTTTCACTCCTGCCGCTACCGAAATCAAAAGCTGCCCAGGCTTCCATGCCTGGGCGGTGTTTCTAAGAACTTCGCCAATCTGGTGAGGTTTAACCGCCAGCAACACTATGTCGGACTGGCCGACCACTTCGAGTTGGTCACCTCTTTGGGCTTGAAAAAGATCCACAAAGAGCTTGGCCTGGCCATCATCAATATCATTAACCAGCAGAGTAGCATAGGGTCGAGGTTCTTTATCATAAATTCCCGAAACAATGGCTTTAGCCATCTTACCGCAGCCGATAACTCCTAATATCATTAGCGGTCTACTCCTGGGGTATTAAACCATCCGGGACGACGTATCACTGAACGGTGATCCCGGGTAATTTCAACATTGCTGGGCGTGAAAAGAAAAATATGCCGACCCAGCTGCTGACTGTGACCATCTAAAGCATAGGTGGTACCGCTGAGAAAATCAATTATGCGCTGGGCTATTTCCGGTGACGTAGCTTCCATATTCATAATAACCTGTTTGCGATTCTTCAGGTGATCAGCTAAAATCTGAACTTCATCAAAGCTTTCCGGTTCGCAGACCACTACTTTCATAGTTTTGTTAGTGTGTATGCTGACTATATTAGCTGGATTCCTGCTTTCTTCTAGATTTTTAGGGATTTCTAATAACTCTTCCCTTACTTCCTCGTGTTCGACACCGAGCCATGACCAAAACTTATCACCAATACCCATTTTTTTCAGCCTCCCTCGCCTATATTATTTCAGCTGGCGTTAAATATGGAAGAACCTATTCTGACCAAGTCAGCTCCTTCCTGTATAGCTACCTCGAAATCCTGGGACATGCCCATGGATAAATATTGGAGAGTAACATTAGGTATTTGAGACTGTTGAAGCCTTTTACGTAACTGAGCTAGTTCCCGAAAAACTGGGCGGGAAGCTTCGGCATCATCACTAAGAGGTGCCATAGTCATCAACCCCATAACCCTAATCCTGTACAACTGATCAATGGATTGAAGAAAAGGCAACACCTCATCAGCTTGTACACCGGCTTTTTGCTTCTCACCGGCTACATTTACCTGCAGTAATACTGGTACTGTCAGATCCAGTTTTTCAGCGCGCTTCTGCAAGGCTTCTGCTAAGTTCCATCTATCCAGCGAATGAATCAGGCAACCTGTGCCTACAACATCCTTTACTTTGTTAGTCTGCAGCCGGCCAATCATATGCCAGCGCGCCTCAGGAACCATTTCTCTTTTGTGAACTAATTCCTTTACCCGGTTTTCCCCGAAATCAGTAATCCCTAGTTTAAAAGCCTCCTGTACCGTTTCTACATTCACAGTTTTGCTGACCGCAACCAGGGTAACACTTTTGGGATCCCTTCCACTTTGGGTACAGGCACTTATAATGCGTTGTCTAACATTATTAAGGTTGGTTTCTAAACTGTGCATGTTACGGGTCCCCTGTTTATGATTTTGGCTCCAAACATATATTAATTCGGCCTCCGTTCAGACTTTTCCTCTTTTTCAGTCAGTTTATACGGTTAGAAAACTAGCTCCAAAAGTAGAGCCTTTACCTATTTCACTGTCCACAAACACTTCTCCTCCATGGGACTCGACAATATGCTTAACAATAGCGAGACCAAGACCGGTTCCGCCATGATGGCGGGAACGAGCTTTATCTACCCTATAAAAACGTTCGAATACCCGGGGGATGCTATCCCGAGGGATACCTACTCCGGTATCAGTAAAAGTAATTATAAGGCGGCTGTCACGGCGCCGACAGCGGATAATAATTTTTCCTTTAGGAGGAGTATATTTAATGGCATTGTCCAAAAGGTTAATTAAAACTTGCCCCAGTAAATCTTCATCCGCATGTATTCGGGGGAGGTTTTGGGGATAAATAAACTCCACATGTAGCTCTTTGTCGCTTATCTGTGGCCCCATTATATTCATGATACCGCGCATAGAACGGACTAGACAGACTGGTCTTAACTGGATATGTCTCTCCTTGGATTCGATTGAAGATAGGCTAAGCAAATCGTCTATTAAGCGGGTCAGCCGGTTGGTTTCGGTTTCAATAATAGACAGGAAGCGCCGGCAAGTATCGCTGTTTTCCATGGCACCATCCAAAAGAGTTTCCACAAATCCTTTAATAGATGTTAAAGGAGTCCTTAGTTCATGGGATACATTGGCAACAAATCCAGAACGCATCTGATCAAAATTTCTAGCTTCCGTCACATCATGAAAAACAGCTACCGCTGCTTCCACTTGGTCATCTTGATTTTTAATAGGCACAACATGAACACGGAATATTTGAGTAGAAGGCCTTATAGTAGTCTCAGTAAACACTTCCTTGCCACTGGTCAGAACCTGACATATCATACCGCTAACCTCTTGGTCCCGGTTGATTTCATCCAGTCTTTTCCCTTCCAAGGCTCCTTCTTTGACCAGAAATAAGTGCTCAGCAGCTTTGTTGGCCAGAGTAATCCGAGCCTGGGCATCGACGACAAAAACTGCGTCCACCATACTGGTCAATATTGCCTGAATATGCCTCTGTTCCTTCAGTAGGCTCAACATACTATTACTCCTCTATTTGAGTCTTCCTTCCACAAACCGGTACCCTACTCCGCGTACTGTCTCTATGTAATCTGGGTAATTGGAGTCATCACCTAGTTTCTGGCGCAGGTGACGGATGTGAACATCTACCGTACGGGTATCTCCTGAATACTCATATCCCCACACTTTTTCCAAAAGTGCTTCACGGGTAAATACCTTGCCCTGATGGGATACCATTAAACACAATAGTTCAAATTCTTTGGGGGTTAGTTCCAATTTATCCTCACCTAAAAAGACCTCGTACTTTTCCGGTACTACAATTAAATCCTTAATTACATAGACCTTTTCACCCACTGCTTTTTCCGCTTCAAGAATCTTCAAAGCTCGCAAGCGAGCCTTGACACGGGCTACCATTTCCCGGGGACTAAAGGGCTTTTTAATATAATC
>DLUN01000170.1:3270-3481 GCA_003444615.1 Syntrophomonas sp. | reverse complement strand
ACACAGTCTGACGTCCCCCTGTCAACACCGGTGTCAACAAAAAACCGGGGCTGTTGGCCCCGGCGCGTTAACTTTTTGGCTTCGCCGTATCCGGCGGTTCAATTTTGATGGGCTGGTTGATGTCATAGAATTCAACCTCTATGCTTAAATGGGTACTGGGATTCTGTTTGTTCACAGCCCTCAAAGCTGCCTTTCGAATAACCTGCTGCTT
>DLUN01000170.1:488-2984 GCA_003444615.1 Syntrophomonas sp. | reverse complement strand
CCAGATATATTCTTAAATCTGAAGTTTGACAAAGGATTTAACTCTGATATAAGTAATTCTTCCGAATTAACAGTTCCACTGTCGATGACCAGCCACTTATCAGAGAAAGAATCATAGTTGTAAATGGTACGATCAATATAATAAATGTCAACTGGTGTGTTTACCATCTCCCCCTTTAAGTGAGTATTTGCTTGCTCTTTTTCTCCTTCTACCTCACTAATCACCTCCTCTCGTCCATCTACAGTAAATCCCGATTTGAGCGCATAACGATAACTCTTAAGTTGAGCCATCTTCTGTATAGATGCTAGAAGCTCCGCCTGGGGATCTAGCTTGGATTTAGTGTAATAGTCCTTGGCAGGTTGATAAGCCAAGGCTACTCCTATTGCTAATAGGACAATTATAGTTAAAGCAATCCAGCTCTTTTTGCTGATAGTTCTCACCCCCAGAGTATGAACAGCCCTCTTTAAGGCATTGAGTACTACATTATTATTAGATATCAGTTGGGTATATAACCTGACCCTATTAGAAATTTATCCCATCAACATCCCGTTTACCCCTTACATAATGCAAAATACTTTACCCTCTTTATTGCATCTGCTATAATTTGCACGTATGTGTAAATCACAAAGGGGGCTTAAACTGGTGTTTAAGGCTTATGAAGAAGTTATCGAATACTGCCAAAAACAGCAGATTGAGATGATTGATTTTAAGATGATTGACCTCTTGGGCCGGTGGCGCCATCTGACTATACCTGCCAAACGCTTCAACCTGGACACTCTCAAATATGGAATAGGCTTTGATGGATCTAATTATGGATATGCTCCCATTGAGAAAAGTGATATGGTTTTCATACCCGATATCACTACGGCGGTTCATGATCCCTTTAATGAAGTTCCTACTTTAAGCATGATTGGAGATGTCTATGTCATTGCTGAACCCCACAATTATCAATTCGACCAGTACCCACGCACTGTTGCCAACAAAGCGGAAACGTATATGCAGGAACTGCAGATAGCAGATGAAATACGGATCGGTCCTGAATTCGAGTTTTATGTTTTTGACCACATAGACTACCAGTGCTTACCTCATAAAAGCGGTTTCTCCATTGATGCGGAACAGGCTATTTGGAACGGCGGAGAGAGTGAATACCGAAACCTGGGCTATAAAATTCCTCTTAAAGGTGGTTATCACATTACCCCGCCTCAGGATATCCTCTATGATTTGCGCTCCCGCATATGCTTATTGATGGAAGAAAACAATATCCCGGTGAAATACCACCACCACGAAGTGGGCGGTCCCGGTCAAATAGAAATTGAAGTGGAGTTCGGCGGGATGCGGGAAATGGCGGACAAAACAATGCTGGCCAAATACCTCATCAAAAACTTGGCTTTTCAGGAAGGCAAGACCGCTACCTTTATGCCCAAACCATTATACGGCGAAGCAGGTAACGGTATGCATGTACATATGCATTTATTCAAAAACGGGCAGCCCCTATTTTATGATAAAAATGGTTATTCGGGACTTAGTCAGACCGCCCTTTATTTTATAGGAGGTCTCTTGAAACATGCCCCGGCAGTACTGGCCTTTACTAATCCCAGTACCAATTCTTACAAACGTTTAATACCTGGTTATGAGGCTCCGGTTAGCATCTGTTTTGCTACCGCTAACCGCAGTGCCGTGATAAGAATCCCTGCTTATACAAAGGCTCCCGAGCACAAACGTTTTGAGTTTCGTTCTTCGGATGCTACTTGTAATCCATATTTGGCTTTTTCAGCCTTGCTAATGGCTGGATTGGACGGTATTCAAAGAAAAATTGACCCCATTGAGGAAGGGTTTGGTCCCTTCGATGTTAACCTATATAACCTTCCAGCCGAAGAACAAGCCAAAATCAAGAGTCTGCCCCGAACCCTGGATGAAGCTCTGGATGCTCTGGAAAAAGACCATGACTTTCTGCTGGCAGGCGGGGTATTCCCCCAACAACTAATAAATATCTGGATAAAAACCAAGCGTAAAGAATCCCGGCGAGTGCTTGAGCAACCTCATCCCCTGGAATTCGAACTCTACTATGACTTGTAAACCTTAATAATACAAAGTTCCCTGGCTACTCCAGGGATCTCGCACCGTGACAAACCAAAATAAAAAGCGCCATCCGCAGATGGCGCTTTGACTATTATGGAGTACTTACATCATGGGCATACCGCCGCCGCCGGGCATATTCTTCATGGGATCTTCTTTAGGAAGTTCAGTCACAACTGCCTCGGTAGTCAGTACCATGGCAGCGATAGAAGCTGCATTTTGAACGGCGGAGCGAGCGACCTTGGCCGGGTCAATGATACCGGCTTTGATCATGTCTTCATATTCACCGGTTAAAGCATTATAACCGATGCCTTTGTCAGCTACTCTAACCTTTTCAACTACTACTGATCCCTCAGCACCAGCGTTGTTGGCAATCTGCCGCAGCGGTTCTTCCAGAGCTTTCCTAACCAGGTTCAGACC
>DLUN01000170.1:0-238 GCA_003444615.1 Syntrophomonas sp. | reverse complement strand
AGCTCATCACCTTCGGCCTGGACGTTATCCAATGCTTTGATGGCGCAAATCAGAGCAACACCGCCGCCGGGCACTATACCTTCTTCAACTCCAGCCTTAGTTGCGGCCAGGGCATCCTCTATGCGATGCTTCTTCTCTTTCAGTTCGGTCTCAGTGGCTGCACCTACCTGGATTACTGCTACGCCGCCAGACAGTTTGGCCATACGCTCCTGCAGTTTCCTGTCTCTTATACACATCT
>DLUN01000036.1 GCA_003444615.1 Syntrophomonas sp. | reverse complement strand
TCTTGGGCTACTTGATTATAGCGGTTAATATCACGCACACCTTTTTCGGCAAATAAACGGTAACGCTTCTCCATTTCGTTAACCATCCAGCGTAAAACCACGGCCGCTCTTTTAGGATCGGTTACTACTGGACACATTAAATGCGGTATTCCATTATAAACTGTTAATTCTACCATCTTAGGATCGATAAAAACCAACTTTAATTGGTCAGGTACCGAATTGTACAACAGACTCATAATAATACAGTTGAGACAAACACTTTTACCTGACCCGGTGGAACCAGCAATTAGGAGATGAGGCATATCCATCAGTTTAGCTACTACTGGTGCTCCCGAGATATCTTCTCCCAAGGCAAAGGCCAGCGGCGAATTAAGTCTGCGAAATGCCGATGATGATAAGAGGCTTCTAAGCCCTACACTTAATATTTTGCTGTTAGGCACTTCTATGCCTACCGCTGATTTGCCAGGAATGGGGGCTTCTATGCGAATACCTGGAGCCGCCAGATTCAATTGCAAGTCATCGGTAAGGCTGATAATTCTACTTACTTTGACTCCTGGCGCAGGTGTCAACTCATACCTGGTCACAGCCGGTCCACAGCTTACCTGATTCACCTTGACTCCTATGCCAAAGTTAGCAAAAGTCTCTTCCAAAACAGATATGCTTTCTTTAATGTTTTTCTTATCGATACTTCTCTCTGAATTAATCTCACTAAGAAGCTCTAGAGAAGGTTTTTCATATAAAGGGTTGTCCTCCAATTTAGCTCCCTTGGACAGTATTGGCTTACTGGGGGGAGGATCAGTAGGAATGTTATCTTGATTTTCATCCACTTCAGGAGTTACCTTCATCTCCACCCAGTTTTGACCCGGTTTTTCCGTGACTGATGTTTCTGTACCATGATCAATTATTATAGGTTCGGTTTTGCGAGCCGCGGGCAAAGGTTTATTTGGCTCTTCTTCGACCTCATAAAATAGAACTCGGCTGCACCAATCCCGGGCTTTAGATAACCAAACCACTAAAATAGCGCCTATTTCGCCTAGGGGACGATTAATAATCATCAGCAAAGAAATACATATACCCAAAATTAAGAAAATTGCCCCTCCTACTTGTCCAACCAACTGGACGAACAGGTGGGCTATTCCCCCTCCTAAAAGGCCTCCTCCCAAACCCCTCTGACCTGCTGACCAGGGAGTAAGACCTGATGGTATATCATATAACCCGTAATAAATCAGAAAACAGACAAATAATAGTGAGAAACCCCACATTCTGCTGGACCAGGTTTGTTTATAAACTCCCAGGTGAATAGACCAGGCTAGCAGAAGAAATGCCGACAGAACGGCACCTTCACCAAACACCTTCTCCAATCCGGCAGCTAACCTTGACCCTATCCAACCAATCACCTGTATATCCTCAGGCATTCCCTGAGCTCGACTAAGACTTATGTAAACGAACAAAGCCATAACAAAAGCAATCAAGGACAGAACTTCATTTCGTAACGGGTTGTGCTGGGATTTATCTTTCTTTTTTATACGGGTAGGTTTTTTATTTACTTTCTTTTTCTTTGTGGTCGGCATATACTGTCTCCCGCGTGATATCTTTTCATTTATTTTAGAAAGGCAAATATAAAATGAAATGATTGGTAACTTACAATTAGATTACTCTAGGTACATTTAGATTTCTCCTGGTAAAGAAGAAATCCTGCTCAGTAGTATAATTATGCACCAAAGAAAACAACCCAAGTAAGGGCAAATGCAGCCACTGCCCAGCAATAATACGAAAAGATGGAAAGATTCCCTTGATTCACTAACCTTAGGACAACTTTAATGGCAAAATACCCAGAAATAGCGGCTGCCAAGAAACCCATAATATAGGAGAGCCAATTAGCAAAGATATGGCTGGAACTTAAGTCCTTTAATTCAAATATGGCCGCTCCCATAATTACTGGTATCGACAACAGGAAAGAAAAACGAGCCGCGAATTGGCGCTCCAAACCGACTATGAGTCCAGCAGCTATGGTTGAACCAGACCTTGATACACCTGGTAATATTGCCAGAGCCTGCCATAGTCCGATAAAGAATGCATCCCGATACCTGGTATCATTACTATCTTTATAATAAAGCAGTCTGTGGGAAATCGCTTCCGACCATTTAAGAATAAAACCGGTAAAGATCAACCCCAGTCCTACTACTATGAGAGATTCAAAAGCTTTTTCAAAAAGAGGCGCCAGTAAATACCCAGCCATGCCAGCTGGGATTATACCAACTAGGATAAGGTAAGTCAGCTTGGTGAAAGGTTTGCGTAGAATTGCATATATGTCAGACCAAAAGGCAATAAAAACCGCCACCAGCGTTCCCAGATGCACTAAAACATCGAAGGTTAAAGGGGATTCGGTGATGGCGAATAAGTGTTGGAAAATAACTAAGTGGCCCGAGCTACTAACCGGCAAAAATTCGGTCAGACCTTGGACAATTCCTAAAATGACAGCCTCCAGCGTGGTCAAATACTACCCTCCCTGACAACACCTTGTTAAAATTATAGCACAGCCCAGGTGAAAACATGCCAGGGAAGAAAATCTAGTACTAAAAGTTGGGCCTCAGTTCAATAATACTTCCCGGTTGAATCTTTTGGTCAATAAAATCCATAGGCTCAGTACTTCTGATGTCTACAACCCGCACCTGATTTTGACCGCAGCTTTCAACCACCAGTTCACCTCCTGAAGGCAGTTTCAAGACAAATGATTGCTCGGCTTTTTTATCAACTGGAGATAATTCAAAGGGCTCGGGCAAGTATAAAATCACTGCAGCATCCCCCCAGCCGTCTTTAATTCTTCCAGTTTACTGAGAGCTTCATTTATCCCGCCCACTTGGTCTATCAAGCCATAGTCTACCGCGTCTGTTCCTACTACCACCGTACCGATATCCCTAGCCAATTCTCCAGTTCTGAACATCAATTCCCTGAACTTTGCTTCGCTGATTTGGGAATGTTCCACCACAAATCTCACTACTCTGTCCTGCATTTTATCCAGGTATTCATAAGTCTGGGGAACACCGATTACCAGTCCAGTTAATCTTATTGGGTGTATCGTCATAGTAGCAGATGGGGCAATCAGCGAGTAGTCCGCTGCTACCGCAATAGCAACTCCAATGGAGTGGCCTCCACCTAGTACAATAGATACGGTAGGCTTGGTCATGCTGGCAATTGCTTCAGCTATGGCCAATCCCGCTTCCACATCACCGCCTACGGTATTTAACAGGATCAGCAGTCCTTTGATATTGGGGTTTTCTTCCACGGCAATTAACTGGGGAATAACATGCTCATATTTGGTGGTTTTATTTTGTGGAGGAAGCACCATATGTCCTTCAATCTGCCCCGTAATAGTCAGACAATGAACATCACTCTTATATGCCGGTATTTCCAGCTGTCCCAGTTCTTTGATATTGTCAAGTTTCTGTTCTTGATTAGCTTCCTGCTGTTGATTTGATGTCAAAGCCACTTCTCCCTTCCTCTTCATGATTAAGATTAGGTTATCCGTAGTATTGATAATTAATACAAAATTAAAAGGCCGGCTTCAACAGGAAAGCCAGCCTTAGGCAAATACCCTGGATGTAAAACCTGACCTATTTAACCCTCCGATTGTCTCGCCCTCACTAATATCATGCAGTCTGCCATCGCCTAAGGCAGGTCTGAGAAAGCGGTTTTTTGGGTTCTCCAGGCTCCATCGACATATCTGTAGGTAGTATGCAGATAGCTCAAATGATGTGGGAGGGTTGCCGCTATTACCTCGGTGGTAACCAACTCCGGAAGCTGTCCTTCCGACACCTTTTGTAGATTCATCTCGATGAAGAAATTCTGGCAAAATTCATCCCCGTATTGTCTATATCCCTGCAGATCCCAGTCCGAAAGAGGTACCACCGTAACTGCACGGTTGGCTGTAATCTGGGCTGTTTGCTTATTTACATCCACATTTATGGTGAAAGGTGTGTCCTTAGTTATCTTGGAAAGATCAATCCGGTTAAACGCTCCATCCTTCAGGCTATATAGCTCATAGCCGCATCCACCAAAGGGCATGCTCCTATAATCGGTTGCCAGCAGAAAATCCATGGAATCATGGCCGATTATAGGACCCGCGTAAATTGTTGATGCTCCAAAACCTTTGGCATCTTCTTTGAATTTTTCAACAGCGGCCTCTGAGCTATCTTTTTTTACGATTAGTTTCCACTGATTGTTCGTTATTGCCAGTGATTTGCACCGTTTCATCTTGGCCATCTCCGTCAATATCAGCATTTTGGGAATCCATTAGGGAATTGTCTCCGTCAATGATCCCATAGCCACTGGATTGCACTAGTTGGCTAATAAACCATCCTTCCCGGCCATTAGAGGACAGCTTCTCCACCACCATTTTTTCGGTTGCTATGGCATGGGTCTGGCCAGAAAAGATCTCCGGGAAAGAAATGGTATACTCGACTTTAGTATCGCTGAGTTCATTGCGGCTTTCTATAGTTATCAGCCCTACCTGGGGACTCGAACATCCGGTAACCCAATAAGATTGACGGACATAAGGGCTTTGATCCGCCGCTTGGCGCAGCTGAGGCGACAAGGCAGCGTATTGCAGAGCTCCATTGCGGGTTTGCATGCCCCGGCCCCACAATTTTATGGCTTCATCGGAACTGTCAGGAATAAGTACGTTTTCTATCCGGGCAATTTCGGATTTGATCTGCTCTGGGTCGGGGGTTTGAATGGATAGTATATTGGCCGCTTCATTATAACTAACCCGAGCATTAAAAAGGTATTCCAGCCAGTCCATAGGCAGATAATAATGGCCCTGGTGGTTTTCAATACTGTGTGCCACGCTACTATGCTCATAAGTGCCGTCCGGGCTAGTAATAGTGATAGTAATGGAAGGGCTGGGAACGGGCAGGGTTAGCCCTTCTCTTTCCGGCCTAAACTGTTCCAGATTCAATACAAAATGCTGGTCGGGCAGCAGTTCAGGTAGCCCCATGCCTTTTACTTTATCCGGCAAGGGACATATTTGATCGTTAAGTTCCTCAATAGGAGACTTTAAGGCCCTG
>DLUN01000073.1:1716-14289 GCA_003444615.1 Syntrophomonas sp. | reverse complement strand
TCTATTGATTAATACAGGGGCTAAACCGGGTAGGCGATGAAACAGTTATGGTTTTCATCGCCAAACACCCGGAAGCGTGTATATTTAATGTCAGTGTTTTAAGGAGGTTTCAGCAAGAGTGAGCGGCCAACAAAAAGTGCGTATACGGTTGAAAGCTTTCGACCATAAACTTCTGGACCAGTCATCACAGAAAATAGTTGAAACGGCTAGGAAAAACGGTTCCAGCGTATCAGGACCCATTCCTCTGCCGACCCAGAAGAGCATCTATACCATTTTACGCTCTCCCCATGTTAATAAAGACTCGCGGGAGCAATTCGAAATCCGGACTCACAAGCGGCTAATCGATATTCTCGATCCGAATCCGAAGACCATTGATGCCCTGATGCACCTTGATCTTCCCTCTGGTGTCGACATCGAAATTAAGCTGTAAAGTTGAGGCTGGTGCTGAGAAGCCAGTGGGGTAATAGGGCTTCGAGGCGGTAAATCCGGTAGTAAGAGAAGTGAAGTTGGATAACCCACTTCCAACCAATCGCTGAGAGAAAACTCAACAGGAGGTAACCAAGGTGACAAGACTACAAAAAGCGATTCTCGGCATTAAAGTAGGTATGACCCAGATTTTCGACGAACAAGGCAAAGCTATACCGGTAACAGTAGTTGAAGCAGGACCCTGCACGGTATTGCAGAAAAAAAACACTGCATCTGATGGGTATAATGCCATTCAGGTAGGCTTTCGCGACCTAAAAGAAAATCGCGCTAATAAACCATTAAAGGGTCACTTTAAGAAGGCCAATGTAAAGCCTCTGCGTTTCATCCGGGAATTTCGGATGGAGAATGTTGATGAGTATGAAATTGGACAGAGTATAAATGTGGACGTCTTTGTACCTGGAGATAAGGTTGACGTGACTGGTACTTCCAAGGGCAAGGGATTTGCCGGCTCTGTGAAACGGCACAATTTTGCCCGGGGTTCCATGGGGCACGGATCCAAATATCATCGTGGACCAGGTTCTCTGGCTGCCAAAGGACCGGCTAAGGTGTTTAAGGGCCGGAAACTTCCCGGCAGAATGGGTGGAGAACGAGTCACGGTGCAGGGCTTACAGGTAGTAAAAGTCTATCCGGAACGCAACTTGATCTTAATAAAAGGTTCTATCCCAGGGCCCAAAAAAGGTCTTGTATTAATAAAGAATTCCGCGAAAGCTTAGTTGTTACGTCGAAGGAGGTTTAGCCAGATGCCCAAAGTTCCATTATATAACATGAGCGGGGCCCAGGTCGGGGAGCTGGAACTCAACGACAGTGTTTTCGGTATCGAACCCAACCAAGCGGTTTTGTATGATTTTGTAAAAATGCAAATGGCCAATAAAAGAGTGGGGACCGCTTCTGCCAAAACCCGCGCTGAGGTAAGAGGAGGAGGACGCAAACCCTGGCGTCAGAAAGGTACCGGACGTGCCCGCGTAGGCAGCACCCGCAACCCGATTTGGACCGGAGGGGGAGTTGTATTTGGACCGCACCCCCGGGATTATTCCTATAAACTGCCGCGCAAAGTTAGAAGACTGGCCATGAGGTCGGCTCTTTCCACCAAAGTTAAAGAACAAAGCATCATCGTTGTCGATGAATTGAGTTTCGAAGAACCCAAAACCCGACTCATGGTGGAAACATTAAAAACACTTAATGCCGGTAAAAAAACATTGGTGGTGACCGCTGATGCGGACGACAATGTAACCAAATCCGCTCGTAATATTCCGGGTGTAAAACAACTGCCAGCTGACTTCATCAATGTTTACGACCTGCTGCATTACGATACTTTGTTAATTACTAAAGATGCTGTAGCCAGGGTAGAGGAGGTATTCGCATAATGAAAGACTATCGCGATATTATCATTCGCCCGGTGATAACAGAGAAGTCCATGGATCTGCTGGCGGATAATAAATATACTTTTATAGTGGATAAAAAGGCCAATAAAACCGAAGTAAAAAATGCTATTGAGAACATTTTTAATGTCAAAGTAGAGTCCGTACGCACCATGAATATGAAAGGCAAACCGAAACGCATGGGGCGGTTTGTAGGGCGGACTCCCGCACGGAAAAAGGCCATTGTAACCCTGAAATCCGGTCACAAGATTCGGATTTTTGAGGGAATGTAAGGCTCGAGCCGTTATAAGGAGGGAATACGCTAATGGCTATTAAATCATATAAACCCACTACGCCCAGCAGACGGCATATGACGGTTTTGCCTTTTGATGAAATTACCAAAACCGAACCAGAGAAAAGCCTGACGGTAGCACTGAAACGCACCGGAGGACGCAATGCTAAAGGGCGCATGACTGTCCGGCATAGAGGTGGCGGACACAAACGCTTATACCGTCTGGTTGACTTTAAGCGTAGAAAAGACGATGTGCCAGCTAAGGTGGCAGCTATCGAATATGATCCCAACCGTTCTGCTAACATCGCTTTGTTGCACTATGCAGATGGACATAAAGCATATATTATTGCTCCCAATGATCTTAAAGTAGGCGATGTAGTTGTTTCGGGAGTCAATGCGGATATTAAAACCGGAAACACACTTCCGTTACGAGCTATACCCGTGGGTACTCTGATTCATAACATCGAACTGCGCCCAGGCAAAGGCGGGCAGTTAGTCAGATCAGCCGGTACCGTGGCCCAGCTGATGGCTAAAGAGGGTGATTATGCCCATATACGTTTGCCTTCCGGTGAGGTTCGCCTAGTCCATCTTAACTGCCGGGCTACGGTTGGCCAGGTAGGTAATCTGGAAAATGAGAACATTACCATAGGCAAAGCGGGTCGTTCTCGCTGGTTAGGAATTCGCCCTTCCGTGCGTGGCTCGGTCATGAATCCAGTAGACCATCCTCATGGTGGTGGAGAAGGTCGTGCACCGATTGGACGCAAGTATCCGGTTTCCCCATGGGGCAAGATCGCTATCGGCGGCAAAACCCGCAGGAAGAAGCCTTCTGATAACATGATCGTCCGGAAACGGAAGTAAAAGGAGGTCTGGAAATTGGCTAGGTCACTGAAAAAAGGACCATATTGTGAAGAAAAACTCTTAGCCCGAGTTGAAAATATGAATGAAACGGGACAGAAGAAGGTAATAAAAACCTGGTCCCGCCGTTCAACCATTATGCCGCAGATGGTAGGCCATACAATAGCTGTTCATGATGGACGCCGTCATGTGCCGGTATATATTACTGAAGACATGGTAGGAATGAAACTGGGCGAATTTGCTCCTACCAGAACGTACCGCGGACACGCTGGTAAAAACGAAAAGACCAGCCGTGCCAGATAGGAAGGAGGATCAGGATATGGAAGCCAGAGCTATTGCTCGATATTTGAGGGTTTCCCCTTTTAAGGCCCGTCAGGTGGCTGACCTGATCCGGGGAAAGGATGTGGACGAGGCAGTAGGTATTCTGCGCTACACCAACAAAAAGTCCGCACCTTTAATCAGCAAGGTATTAAAGTCAGCCATAGCCAATGCAGAGCATAATTATGATATGGATACTGATGCTCTATATGTATCAGAGATTTATATTGATGAAGGACCAATTATCAAACGTATGCGACCTCGGGCTTATGGAAGAGCTGATATACGTCGGCACAGAACCAGCCACATCACGGTTGTAGTGCGGGAAAGGGAGGTTAAATAGTGGGTCAAAAGGTACATCCAAAAGGTTTTCGCATTGGCATAATTCGGGATTGGGACTCCAACTGGTATGCTGACCGGGATTACGTGGATCTGGTCCATGAGGATTTCAAGATTCGACAGTATATCAAGGATAAATTTTACCAGGCTGGTATCGCTAAAATAGAAATTCAGCGCACCGGCAACCGCCTGAGGGTTACTATTCACACCGCCAAGCCCGGTATAGTTATCGGTCGGGGCGGAACGGAAGTAGAAATACTAAAAAGTGAATTGATAAAAATGACTGGTAAGAATGTCAGTGTTAACATTCAGGAAATAAAGAAACCAGAACTGGATGCGCAAATAGTAGCTGAGAATATTGCCCAGCAGCTGGAAAAGAGAGTATCTTTCCGCCGGGCTACCAAGCAGGCAATAGGGCGTACCATGCGCGCCGGCGGCGTGGGTATCAGAGTCATGGTATCAGGCCGTTTAGGCGGAGCCGAAATTGCCCGTTCCGAGTGGAGTGCAGAAGGGAAAGTACCTCTGCATACCCTTAGAGCTGATATCGATTACGGGTTTGCCGAGGCGAACACCACTTATGGCAAGATCGGCGTCAAGGTATGGATTAACCGGGGTGAAATCATGCCCGAAGCCAAGAAAAGACCACCCCAAAAAGTTGTGGAGGAGGCAGACAAATAATGCTTACCCCGAAACGTGTTAAATATAGAAAACAGCATCGGCCCAGCTTATCTGGCCGAGCCAATAAGGGCAACAGCGTAACTTATGGCGATTATGGCCTGCAGGCTGTGGAAGCAGCTTGGATTACCAACCGTCAGATTGAAGCAGCCCGTGTTGCCATCAACCGTTATATTAGAAGAGGCGGTAAACTGTGGATTAAAATATTTCCGGACCGCCCGTTGACGGTAAAGCCTGCCGAGACCCGTATGGGTAAAGGCAAGGGATCTCCAGAACACTGGGTGGCGGTAGTTAAGCCAGGTCGGGTTATGTTCGAACTTTCCGGTGTCAGTGAGGAAGTTGCCAAAGAGGCTATGCGGCTTGCAGCCCACAAATTACCTGTTAAATGCAAGTTTGTAAAACGTGAAGAGATGGGTGGTGAGGTTAGTGAAGGCAATTAAGCTACGGGAGCTAACCGACGAGGAATTGAACAAAAAGGTCCGCGATTATAAAGAAGAATTGTTCAACCTTAGATTTCAACTTGCCACCGGGCAGCTTGACAATCCCAAGAGAATCAGGGACGTTCGCAAAAACATTGCCCGTTGCAAAACCGTTCTCCGGCAGCGTGAGATTGCCGAGGAAAACAAATGGTAAAGGAGGTCTAAGGGGTGGCTGAGAATCGTGGTAACAGAAAAGTCAGAGTAGGTACTGTAACCAGTGACAAAATGGAAAAGACCATTACGGTAAGCGTAGTGACTGTAAAACAGCATCCATTATATAAGAAAACCATCAATACCAGCAAAAAGTACAAGGTTCATGATGAAAACAATGAGGCCAGAACTGGTGACGTGGTTCGCATCATGGAAACCCGCCCGCTGAGTAAAGATAAAAGATGGAGATTAATTGAAATCGTTCGCAAAGCCAAAACATTGGAGTAAAGCCTGGACTTTGGAAGGGAGGTTTACAGGGTGATTCAACAGGAGACCATGCTCCAGGTAGGCGACAACACCGGGGCCAAAAAGATCCTTTGCATAAAGGTTCTGGGTGGCTCAACCCGCCGGTATGCATCGGTAGGAGACATTATTGTTGCGTCGGTTAAAGAAGCATCCCCTGGTGGCGTAGTTAAAAAAGGTGATGTCATCAAGGCGGTTATAGTAAGAACTAAGAAGGAGATCAGAAGGCCGGACGGATCCTATATTGCTTTTTCGGAAAACGCGGCTGTGATCATAGATGATAACGGCAATCCCAAAGGAACTCGTATATTTGGGCCGGTGGCCCGTGAACTCAGGGATAAGAACTTCATGAAGATTATTTCCCTGGCTCCGGAAGTCCTTTAGTCAATGGAGGTGTAGATCAGATGCAAATCAAAAAGGGTGACATGGTATTAGTCACGACGGGGAAGGACTCCGGGAAAAAGGGTAAGGTATTGAAAGTGCTTCCCAAAGCGAACCGGGTAGTAGTTGAAGGAGTTAACCGGGTAAAGAAGCATACCAAGCCTAATCGGGCCCTTCCTCAGGGAGGAATCCAACGGATAGAAGCCCCGCTCAATGCATCAAACGTAATGATTGTGTGTGGAAAATGCAATAAGCCAACCCGGGTTGGGCACAAGGTACTGTCCAACCAGGAAAAAGTCCGCGTCTGCAAGCATTGCGGAGAGGTATTGGATTAAAGTGCCAGGAAGGGAGGCTTAGTTATTAATGGCTAGGCTGTATGAACAATACAAAAACGAAATCACACCAAAGATGATGGAGAAATTTCAGTATAAGAATGTCATGCAGGTGCCGCGTATTGACCGGGTAGTAGTCAATATCGGTGTAGGCGAAGCCATTCAAAATCCTAAAGCATTGGATGGTGCCATAAACGATCTGCAGTTAATTACCGGGCAAAGACCGGTGGTTACTAAAGCCAAAAAGTCTATAGCAGGCTTTAAGTTGCGCGAGGGAATGTCCATCGGTTGCAAGGTAACCTTAAGAGGTGAAAGGATGTATGAATTCCTGGACCGTTTAATAAATCTTGCCTTGCCCCGTGTACGTGACTTTCGCGGTGTTTCTCCAGATGCTTTTGACGGTAGAGGAAACTACTCATTGGGAATCAAAGAGCAGACCATATTCCCGGAAATTGATTATGACAAAATTGATAAGATTCGCGGTCTGGAGGTTAATATAGTAACCACTGCCAAAACCGACGAAGAAGCCAGAGAATTGCTCAGAGCTATGGGCATGCCCTTCAGATGATAAGGAGGTAATAATTACAGTGGCCAAGAAAGCGATGATTGCCAAAGCCAAACGGCCTCAAAAGTATGGGGTACGTGAATATAATCGCTGTAAGATTTGCGGTCGCCCGCGGGCTTATATGCGCAAATTCGGTATGTGCCGCATTTGCTTCCGTGAGCTGGCTCATAAGGGTGAACTGCCAGGCGTTACCAAGTCCAGTTGGTAGGGTTGTTTGCAAAGGAGGTATAGGATATGGTCATGACTGATCCCATCGCCGATTTCCTGACACGGATAAGAAACGGCAATATGGTCATGCATGAAACCGTTGAAGTACCCGGCTCCAAAATCAAGATGTCCATCGCGAACATCATGAAAGAAGAAGGGTATATCAAGGATTACGAATATATAGAAGATGGTAAGCAGGGGATCATTCGGATTTACCTGAAATATGGCCCCAATAAAGAAAAAGTCATTACCGGAATTAAACGCATCAGCAAGCCCGGTTTGCGGGTGTATGTTAAAAAAGACGAAATCCCCAGGGTATTAGGCGGTCTAGGGACGGCGGTAATATCCACTTCCAAGGGGCTGATGACAGATAAGAAGGCCCGCAAGGAAGGTCTGGGCGGCGAAGTCATCTGTTATATCTGGTAACTGAAGGAGGGTAAACATCGTGTCAAGAATCGGAAAGAAGCCGATCACCCTGCCCCAGGGCGTTGAAATAACCGTCAAAGATAATACAGTTACGGTCAAGGGACCCAAGGGAACCCTCACTCAGGATATTCCCCAGGGGATAACAGTTTTCCAGCAGGATGGTCAGATTGTGGTAGAAAGACCCAATGATAACAAACAGAATCGGGCTTACCACGGTTTAACCCGGGCATTGCTGGCCAATATGGTACAGGGTGTAACTGAGGGATTCGAACGCAAATTGGAGCTGGTTGGGGTTGGATACCGGGCCCAGTTGCAGGGTAAGAAATTAGTAATAAATATAGGTTATTCCCATCCAGTAGAGGTAGAACCTCCTGAGGGAATTGAGTTCGAAGTTCCTGCCGTGACTAAGATTACGGTTAAAGGAATTGACAAGCAGCTGGTGGGCAACACCGCCGCAGTCATCCGCGATATTCGCAGGCCAGAGCCATATAAAGGCAAGGGTATTAAATATGAAAACGAAGTTGTACGCCGCAAGGCCGGTAAGGCTGGCGCTAAATAAAACAGGAAGGGAGTGACCGCATTGATTAAGAAACCAAGCCGAAACCAACTAAGGCAGAATAAACACAAAAGGGTCCGGCGCAGAGTAATTGGAACCGGGGAAATTCCTAGGCTGTGTGTTTATAAGAGCTTAAATCATATATATGCACAGATAATAGATGATGAAAAAGGTGTAACCCTGGCAGCGGCTTCCACCCTGGACAAAGAACTGAGCGATCTTCCTTCCAAAAACAATATTGAGGCCGCCAAAGAGGTTGGCAGCCGTATTGCTGCTAAAGCTCAGGAGAAGGGTATTACAACGGTAGTATTTGATCGCAGTGGATATAAATACCACGGCCGGGTAGCTGCTTTAGCTGATGCTGCTCGCGAAAAGGGACTGCAGTTCTAAGGAATTCGAAAGCTAGGAGGGAAACGATGTTTGACAAGGAACAGGCTGGCCCGGAACTAATCGAAAAAGTTGTTAACATTCGCAGGGTTGCCAAAGTTGTAAAAGGTGGACGCCGCTTTAGCTTCAGCGCACTAGTAGTAGTAGGAGATGGTCAGGGTAAAGTGGGGACCGGGAAAGGCAAAGCCGCCGAAGTACCGGAAGCCATTCGCAAAGCGGTTGAGAATGCGAAGAAAAATATGGTTGAAATTCCCCTTATAGAGGAACGGACAATTCCCCATCCCATTATTGGCAGATTTGGTGCCGGGCGGGTGCTTCTTAAGCCGGCTTCACCAGGTACAGGGGTTATTGCCGGGGGACCAGTGCGTGCGGTCCTGGAAGCTGCCGGGATTAAGGATATTCTAACCAAATCCCTGGGATCTTCCAATTCTAATAACATGGTTCATGCCACCATGGAAGGCCTCAAAGGCCTGAAGCGGGCTGAAGAAGTAGCAAGACAGCGCGGCAAGACCATTGACGAGATCCTGAACTAGGAGGGAACCACATGGCCAAGCAGCTAAAGATTACCTGGAGCAAGAGCACTATTGGGTGTCCCGAGACCCAGAGACGAACCATACGGTCACTGGGATTGCGCAAGCTTCAGCACACAGTTATAAAAGAAGATACCCCCGAACTGCGGGGACAGCTCAAAAAAGTCGGCCACCTGATAACGGTGGAAGAGATTGATTAAATAGGAGGTTTGGACGTGAAATTACACGAGATTCAAGCCCCGCCCGGAGCCAACAAGAGGACCAAGCGGGTTGGCCGGGGACCTGGTTCTGGTCACGGCAAAACGTCCACCCGGGGTCACAAAGGACAGAAGGCCCGTTCCGGTGGCGGAGTAAGACCTGGTTTTGAAGGCGGCCAGATGCCATTGCAGAGGCGTTTGCCCAAGCGTGGTTTTACCAACATATTCAAAAAGGAATATGCTATTGTTAATGTCCAAGACTTAAACGTTTTTGATGATGGTACCGAAGTAACCGTTGAATTATTAAAGGATGCCGGCATGGTTAAGGGAGTAAAAGATGGTGTAAAAGTTCTCGGTAATGGTGAGCTGGAAAAGAAACTTACCGTGAAGGCCCACCGGTTTAGCAGACAGGCTGAGGAGAAAATTGTTGCCCGGGGTGGCAAAGCTGAGGTGATCTAATGTTTGGGTCCTTACAACAGGCATTCAAAATCGGCGACCTAAGGACTAAGCTGCTGTTTACATTGATGATGCTTTTAGTTTTCAGAGTTGGTGCTCATATAGCGGTGCCGGGTATTAATGCCGAGGCTATTCAGCAATTGATCAGCGGTCAATTGTTTGGATTCTTTGATATCATATCCGGTGGCGCTTTTAAGCGATTCAGTATCTTTGCCATGAGCATTACTCCATATATTAACGCCTCCATCATTATGTCGCTCCTTAAGGTGGTTATCCCCCGCCTGGACGAACTATCCAAGGAAGGCGAAGAAGGACGTAAGGTTATCACCCAGTATACCCGCTACGGTACAGTAATCTTAGCCTTCATTCAGGCTTTGGGAATGGCCTTTGCCCTGGGTCGGGCCGGTGCTCTCATCAATCCAGGATTTATGTCATATATGGTGATTGTTATTTCCTTGACAGCAGGCACGGTTTTCCTGATGTGGATTGGTGAGCGAATCACGGAAAATGGCATAGGTAACGGTATATCACTGATAATTTTTGCCGGTATCGTTTCCCGGCTACCCAGTCAAATATCAGGTGTAATGCAGGAATTAGCCGGAGGGATTATAGGTTATTTCAACATTTTCCTGTTTATAGTCTTAGCTCTAGCAATAATAGCAGCCATTGTAGCTGTAAATGAAGGACAGCGTCGTTTACCTGTTCAATATGCTAAAAGAGTGGTAGGCCGTAGGCTTTACGGTGGGCAGAGTACCTTCTTGCCCTTAAAAGTAAATGCTGCCGGAGTTATCCCCATTATCTTTGCCATGGCACTGATGATGTTCCCGGCCACCATTGGCTCATGGGCGCCACAGACTTCCAAGTTCAATGTATTCCTTAACACCTATTTTAACTTTGGAAGCGTGGCCTATAATCTTGTTTACGCATTTTTAATTGTGTTTTTCACCTATTTCTATGTGTCGATTATTTTTAATCCCATGGATGTAGCGGAGAACATAAAAAAATATGGGGGATTTGTCCCCGGAATTCGCCCTGGTCGTCCTACTGCCGAGTATATTGACAAGATTTTGTCCAGATTAACACTAGCCGGCGGTCTGTTTCTAGCTTTAATTGCCATATTGCCTAACTTCGTAATGGGACTCACCGGAATTACCAGCCTGTGGTTCGGTGGCACTGCTTTACTGATAGTTGTTGGAGTTGCTTTAGACACTATGAAACAAATTGAATCGCATTTGTTATTACGTAGCTATGAGGGTTTTGTCAAATAATAGGAGATGATATCTGGTGAACGTTTTATTGATGGGACCTCCCGGCGCTGGAAAAGGGACACAGGCCGATCTTATCAAAGATCGTTATCCGATTCCGCATATTTCTACGGGAGATATGTTTCGTGAAGCAGTAAGCACAGGCACTGAACTAGGTAAGGAAGCCAAAAAGTATATGGACAGCGGCAAACTGGTTCCCGATGAAGTTACGATTGGTATTGTGCAAGAGCGTCTGGCTCAGGATGACTGCAAAGAGGGTTTTCTTCTGGATGGTTTTCCGCGAACTGTCAAGCAAGCTGAAGCTCTAGACCAGGTTTTAGCGAAGCTGGGTAAGAAAGTAGAAGCAGCCATCAATATCACGGTTCCTGAAGATATACTGTATGAGCGCATGAGTGGCCGGATCAGCTGTAAAGACTGTAAAACCGTTTATCATCTTAAGTTCAACCCCCCGGCTAAGGCGGGCATCTGTGATAAATGCGGTGGAGAACTTATTCAGCGCAGCGATGACCAGGGTGACACCGTGAAAAGACGCCTGGAAGTCTATGCTGAGCAGACCAATCCGCTGATAGAGTACTATGAAAAACAGGGTGTTCTGAACGATATTGATGGTAACCGCGATTCCCAGGCAGTATTTGCAGATATTGTCAAGGTGATGGAGAGTCTGTAATGATCATTTTGAAAACCCGGGATGACATAGCCCGCATGAGGGTAGCCGGTCAAATAGTGGCTCAGATTCTCAGCATATTGGAAAGCAAGGTCAAACCGGGAGTCACTACCGGCTCATTAAACACCATAGCTGAAGAAGAGTGTCGTAAGCGTGGTGCGATTCCGGTATTCAAAAATTACCCCAATCCAAGAGGAGGAAGACCTTTTCCGGGTGCCATATGTGCTTCAGTTAATGAAGAAGTGGTTCACGGTATACCCGGAAAAAGAGTTTTGAAAGAGGGAGACATAATAAGTATCGACTTTGGAGTACTTTTCGAAGGCTTTGCCGGAGATTCAGCCCTTACTATTCCAGTAGGAGATGTGGATCCTGAGGTAGCACGGTTGCTTCAAGTTACCGAAGAGTCTTTAATAAGAGGAATCCAACAAGCCCGGCCCGGAAATCGACTGGGCAAAATATCCAGTACTATTCAGGACTGGGCCGAAAAGAATGGCTTTTCAGTAGTCCGGGAGTATGTAGGACACGGAATTGGCCGCAATATGCATGAAGATCCGCCGGTACCCAATTACGGCCGGGCCGATCGGGGACCGGTATTAAAAGAAGGAATGACTCTGGCTATTGAACCGATGCTGAACATGGGAACTCATAAGGTCATTACCAAAATAGATGATTGGACAGTAGTTACCCAAGACGGTAAATACTCAGCGCATTTTGAGCACACCGTGGCCATAACCAGCCATGGTCCGGAGATTCTTACCTTACGGTGACGGAGGTGGTTGTTTGAATGACCTACTAGCTCGAGTAGTAATCTCCAAATCAGGTAGGGATCAAGGCCGGATGTTTGTAATAGTTAAAGTGGTGAATGAACGATTCGTAATGATTGTGGACGGAGATCTCCGCAAGATTGAGAATCCCAAGCTAAAAAATATTCGCCACCTGCAAATGACCAATTTCAAAGCCGAGGATGTGGCTGTTTACCTGGCCAGAGGAGAATTACCGGCCAATCACGTAATTAAGAGAAACTTGAAACAAATTCGAGAGGCCAGAGATCAAATGGGAAGGGGGTCTGGTAATGGCGAAGGATGATGTGATTGAGGTGGAAGGGGTTGTTCTGGAACCACTCCCCAATGCCATGTTTAGGGTGGAACTACAAAACGGCCATAAGGTCCTCGCCCATATTTCTGGCAAAATGCGTATGAATTTTATTAAGATACTGCCCGGAGACCGGGTAATGGTGGAATTATCGCCTTACGATTTGAACCGTGGCAGAATCACATACCGTTTTAAGTAGATGCAACTGGCGAGCATATTAAGGAGGTTAACGCATTGAAGGTAAAGCCATCGGTAAAGCC
>DLUN01000073.1:0-1441 GCA_003444615.1 Syntrophomonas sp. | reverse complement strand
TAGGAGGTGAACAAATTTGGCGAGAATAGCGGGTGTTGATCTACCGCGCGAAAAACGGATCGAAGTATCCCTCACCTATATATATGGAATCGGCCGGTCTTCGTCTCGGAGTATTCTGGCAGAGGCAGGTATAAATCCAGATACCAGAGTGAAAGATTTAACGGAAGAAGAAGTTTCCAAATTAAGGGATATTATTGATAAAGGGTACACTGTAGAAGGCGATTTGCGTCGTCAGGTCAGCATGGACATTAAGCGGTTGATGGACTTAGGTTGCTACCGGGGACTCCGTCACCGTCGCGGTCTGCCGGTCCGTGGCCAAAATACCAAGAACAATGCTCGGACCCGTAAGGGACCCAAACGCACTGTGGCTGGTAAGAGAAAATAGTGAAAAAGGAGGTTTAACCAGGTGGCCAAAAGGACAACAACCAGGGTCAGAAGACGCGAAAAGAAAAATATTGAGCATGGAATCGCGCATATAAAATCCACCTTTAATAATACCATCATATCTATTACCGATAAGCATGGTAATGCTATTTCCTGGGCAAGTGCAGGGACATCCGGTTTTAAGGGTTCCCGCAAGAGCACGCCTTTCGCTGCTCAGCAGGCAGCCGAAGCCGCTGCGCGAGCAGCCATGGAGCACGGGCTTAAGGAAGTTGAATGCTATGTAAAAGGACCGGGAGCTGGTCGTGAAGCAGCTATTCGTTCACTGCAAGCAGCTGGGCTGGAAGTCAGCGTTATCAAGGACGTTACTCCCATTCCGCATAATGGGTGCAGACCACCCAAGAGAAGAAGGGTATAAGGAGGTCGTAAAGCAAAGTGGGAAGATATACAGATTCGGTTTGCCGGCAGTGCCGTCGTGAAGGTGAAAAACTCTTCCTAAAAGGTGACCGCTGTTACTCAGAAAAGTGTGCAGTGGAAAGAAGGCCTTTTGCTCCAGGAGCTCACGGTCAGGGACGCCGGCAAAAGCCCAGTGAATATGGTCTCCAGCTTAGAGAAAAGCAAAAGACCAAACGGATCTACGGTCTGTTGGAAAAACAATTCCGCAATTACTTTAAGAAAGCTGACCGTCAACCCGGTGTAACCGGTGAAAATCTGTTGATTTTACTGGAGCGCCGTATGGATAATATAGTTTTCCGTATGGGCTTTGCCAGCTCACGGAAGGAAGCTCGTCAACTGGTGAACCATGGACACTTCACCTTAAACGGGCATAAAGCGAACATCCCTTCCATGTTGTTGAAACCCGGAGATGTGGTGCAGGTTAGGGATACCAGCAAAGATTCGCCAAAATTTCAAGAGATAAAGGATCAGGCTGCCTACAAGACTCCGCCGGAGTGGTTAACGGTGGATGTTGACAATCTGACTGGCAGTGTGCTGGCTTACCCGACTCGGGAGCAGATCGACACCGCGGTAAATGAGCAGCTGCTGTCTCTTATACACATCT
>DLUN01000081.1 GCA_003444615.1 Syntrophomonas sp. | reverse complement strand
CTTAAAATGTTGAATTTTTTAGCTTTCCTCACTACGCTGGCTTGACTTATACCCAGCAGTTCGGCTACCTCATAAGTAGTTTTACACCGCTGAAAAGCGGATACTAACAGTTTCCGTTCGGTGGCTTCGAGGGCCTCTTTCAAGGTGGGCATTTTATCGTCTGGAGTCCGATTAGGTATAGTCTTGGTCCAATTAGATAGATCGTTGAGGGTAATTAAATCATGCATAGTAGTAACTACCAAACGTTCTATTAAATTACGTAGTTCTCGGACGTTGCCAGGCCAATCATACTGAATAAAGGCCTGCTGCACTTCAGGTGCTATCCTTTTATTTAACTTATACTTTTTGTTAAATATATCCAGAAAATGAGCAGTCAAAACGGGGATATCGTCAATTCGCTCTCGTAGTGGGGGCACATATATAGGAACCACATTACAGCGGTAATACAGATCAGCGCGGAAGAGTTTTTTCTGTACCATTTCCCATAAGTTAACATTTGAGCCAGTGATAATACGAACGTCTACTTGAATGGGTTGAGTACCGCCAATACGCATTACTGTTTGATCTTGTAGCACCCTAAGCAGTTTAGCTTGTAAATCTAGTGGTAGTTCGGAAATTTCATCCAGAAACAGAGTACCGTTGTTGGAGAGTTCAAAAATACCTGGTTTGCCTCGACGGTCAGCACCAGAAAACGCTCCTGGTTCATAACCAAATAATTCAGATTCTAATAAGTTTGGAGGAATAGCCGCACAGTTTATCTTTATGAAAGGCATATCCCGACGGGGGCTATGATAATGAAGTAGATCAGCTGCCACCTCTTTTCCAGATCCTGACTCACCTTGAATCAATACCGTAGATTCAACTGAAGCCACATGTATTAGAGTACGCATTAAATCTCTCATGGGAGGAGAATGAAATACATACTTGGCACTTGATTCCATGCGGAGTTGTTGTAGTTCCACATGGTATGCTTTACTGAGGGTCTCTAGGTCATCAACTTTTTGCTTCAACTGATTGAGTTCTGTTAAATCACGTACATTGGTTACTACCATGACAATATTGTCGTTATCGTCAAAGACAGGAGTACTAGTAACCAAAGCATTTTTACCGGTTTTGGCCTGTAAGGGTACTGTTACCGACTGCTTCTGTTCCAAGGCTAAGAGGGTACCCGAACGAGAAAAATACCCCTCTGCCACTAGTTCCCGCATGTTTTTACCTACACATTCTTGGGCGGTCACTCCGGTTATACGTTCAAAAGCCTGGTTTAAGCGGATAGTATTTCCCTGCCAATCGGTTATGTACAGACCGTCATATGAAGATTCAAATATAGCAGCCAGTTCTTTTTGACGTAGTCCTTCAACTCTCTCCAACTTTTCTTCCAGGTCCAACAACTCAGTCATATCGCGGACATTGGTAACCACTAAAGCGATATTCCCTTCGCTATCAAAAATGGGGGTACTGGTAACTAGTGCATTTTTACCGGTTCTAGCCTGAAGAGGAACAGTTACCGCACATCTCTTCTCCAGCGCCAGTAAGGTACCAGAGCGGGAGAAATAGCCCTCTGCTACCAAGTCGCGCATATTTCTGCCGACACACTCTTGGGCAGTTATTCCAGTTATTCGTTCAAAAGCCTCATTTAAGCGTAGAGTGTTCCCGTGGCCATCAGTAATATACAATCCGTCATAGGACGAGTCGAAAATAGCATCTAATTCCTTCTGACGCAGGCCCTCAACCTGCTCCAGTCTTTGCTCCAACTCCACCAGTTCTGTCATATCACGTACATTAGTAACCACCAGGACAGTATTACCTTGGTCATCAAAAATGGGAGTACTTGTGACTAGAGCGTTCTTACCCGTTTTAGCTTGTAGGGGTACTGTTACCCTGGCACGTTTTTCTAAGGCTAGCAAGGTGCCCGAACGAGAAAAATATCCCTCTGCCACTAATTCTCGCACGTTTCGGCCTAAACATTCTGGGGCGGTTACCCCGGTTATCCGTTCAAAAGCCTTGTTTAAGCGCAGGGTTACGCCTTTTCCGTCAGTAATATATAAGCCATCAAAGGAAGCGTTGATAATGCGATCTAATTGCTTATTTAATCCCTTGACATGGGCCAATTCCAGGAAAATTCTTTCTACCTGGCTCATATCGCGCAGCATTAGTATGTAGCCAAGTTTTTCGCCGTTGTGACTGATACCAATGTCAATTACGCGCGACCAATATACTTTACCCTTATAAACCACCTTAAAATCTTCGTTGCGTTGAGGTATAGCCGCAGATCGGACTTGATTAATGAAAGAATGGATATTGTCATTGCCGTCCTGAGGAAATTTGTTCTGAAAAGAAGTATTAGATCCGAGAACATTTCCTTCTGCATCCAGCAGTATGGCTGGATAGGGCAAAGCATTAAACAAAGTTGACCCAGTAATGCCTAGTCTCATAAATATACTATTACCGGGATTTTTAGGCAGGAGAGAATCAGGCGTGGAGTCGATTCCTTTGCCCATAATTGAGTGAATAATATTATCTTCAGCCATGACCTGGTTTTCCCCCCAAGTGGATACTTAATTCAATTATAACACTCCCAGGTCTTTATAGCTTATTTTAGCAAATCTTCTGCTAAGTCTGATAATGAAAAGTTTTTCATAGAAGCTTACTATCGCAAGCCCTTTTCAAGTAACTTCAAAGTCTTAACCATCTCATCATAATGTCCCTCAAAAAAAATTGCATAACCCTTAACATTGGGATATTCCAGTGACAGCATCTTGATAAACGTAAACCCCTCTTCTTCTAAGCGATGTCTGGGTATACTGCGGATTACTCTTATTTGCTGGTCGGTAACTTTACGAGCTGTGCAAAAAATATCTTTACCCTTGGCGTTGGAAAGGGCTGTAGCCACTAGAGTACGCATATCTTCACTCCTATTCCTAAAAACAGCTAATCTTCTTGATGATAGCACATTCCATACTGCTATATATAGTTTTTTCTCATAAGGTGCAGCCAAATATCAGTTTGGATTCCTAATGCTGGGCAGATGTTTAAAGATATACCAGTTTGCGTGAATCACTTTAGTCCTAAACGTTTTTTCAAATACTCCTGGTTTTGTATGACGCTGGAATGATTAGGAACATACTTGGCAGCCATTTCATTGTGATGGTAAGCTAGTTCGTATTGTCCCAGGCGATCATAGCATACACACAGCTGCAGATGGGGAAGCCAGGTCCAGGCAGCATGATTAACAAATCCCTGGTTTTCAGGAGGCCTTTGCAGTTTTGTGGCCAGATCATACCAGAAGGCTGCCTGCTTATATTGATGGTTTGACAGGAAATGATAGCCCAGCCTGCAGCAAAACTCTGCGCGAGGAGTATCGTACAAAAAGGATTTGATAATATACGCTTCAACCTTTTCCAGGTCGCCCAAGTGGTAATAGCAGTCCACCAGTTTGTTGCAGGCAGAAAGATTATCTTCTACCCATCCTTTTTTTCCCGCCAGGAATTTTTCATACCATTCGATAGCTTGTTCATATTTCTGATGATCATACAACTCATTGGCATAATAGAATTGATCCCGGGGAGAAAATTCTTCTCCGGCAGCTAATCGCTTCTCGTAAATCTTGATATTGCGGTCTGAATCATGCCATTCGCTTTTATGAGCAACGGCAATATCACTGTGAAATACCTGGCCATAGACTGCCAAGTATTCGTGGACAGCACCTATCCACTGAAAGCGTTTGGAGCGCTTGACCAGGCGATTTCTCCGCAGGCTGTTGGTAACATTGCCATGTTCGTCAAACCCCAGATTATAAATCATGGTGACTGAGTCAACTGACCAATCCAGGCTGGATTTAAGTTTGAGTATTTTTTCGATGTCTTCAGGATAAATCACATCATCGGCATCCAACCAGAAAATATAGTCCTTGGTAGCGTGACTAAAAGAGAAGTTACGTGCTGCGGCGAAATCATCAATCCAGGGGAAGTCATAAACATGGCTGGTATAATTTTGAGCAATTTCCTTGGTGCGGTCGGTTGAGCCTGTATCGACAATAATTATCTCATCTGCAAATTGCTTTACACAGTCAAGGCAGCGCGCTAACACTTCTTCTTCGTTTTTTACAATCATACATGCACTGATAGTTATCGGTGCTTTCATATTTAATAGGTAACTGGCAATATCAAAACCCCATTTATCAATAGCTTTTTGCTTATTTTCCCTTAACCGATTAAAGAAACTGACAGCATCTGCCTCAGGAAGTACTAGTGGATTTATATAATAAACAAAAGCATCCAAGGCAACATAAAGCGTATAGCTGTGATTTATCAGCTGCAGACAGAGATCATCATCTTCATAAGTTCCCAGGCCGAATCTTTCATCAAAGCCTCCGATCTGCTCCAGTACCTCTTTCTTAATCAGCATACAGTGGCTTAGAAGACGAAAAACTCTTCTGCTTGCTCCTGAGTTATATTCCCGGTTTTGAACAATAAAATCGTTTAGTTTATTTATATCTTGATGAGGTATTTGAATATTTTGATGTCCGCTCACATTATTGCTGACCGGCCCTACCAGTGCGCAATTTTTCTCTTTTTTTAGGCAAGCCAGCATGCTGCTTAAGCTTTTCTTCGTTAACAAGCTATAACAGGTCATAAATAAGATGTAATTTCCCCGGGCAATCTTAGCTCCCTCATTATAGCTTCGTGCAATCCCCATATTTTCAGTAATGGAAATAAGCTTGATATCCTTTTGGGATTGCAAGTACTTTAATTGTTCAGAGTCCGAGCCATTATCTACTACAATTAATTCATAAGGAACATCAGCATATTTTCTGATATGGTCCAGACATAATCTTACAACCGATGGGTAATTGAAAGTGCAAAGAACAATACTAATTTCCATAAATTTCACCTGCCCCATGACACTTCACTTACTAGTTTATTGACGAGATTAAAATTTGGTCACTTGATTCAATAGCAAACTTATGAACCTTTCGGTACTGAAGCTATGCGCAAAAAAAGGCGCTTAGACATTTTGAGTCTAAGCGTCAGACTGTCAAAGAAGTCTATTAATGGTTAGAAGTTCGAGATTGCCACGCCCCTCCGGGGCTCGCAATGACACATAAGATGGCCTTCTGGTATGTCATCGCGAGGAGCGTAGCGACGTGGCGATCTCTTTTTAGCAACTTTTTTGACACTCTCGCGCTTAGACATTTTGAGTCTAAGCGTCTTTTCCTGATTATTTTTCTGATTAAATCTTTTGGAATGAATCTATACTAACTAATTGCCACACCGGCACTAGCATAACCTGTTATCTCAGCTGCAACACTTAACTCTGGGGGCACAACATAAAACACTAACAACAAGCGGTCGCCTGCGGCTACAGCAATGCTTAACCCCTCAAGTACGCCTGTGGCAGTATCACCTAGCACAATTAAACCTGATAAAGCTGGAGTCAAAGTAACATCTGTGCTGGCAATAGCATCAAAGATGTTACTATCTGGGGATTGAGAAATATATAATTGAGCATGAATGGTATAATCACCAACTCCAATTCCTACAGCAGTTGTAACACTGAAGAAGGCTCTTATCGAGGAAATTATACCGTCCCGTGGTACAGTAAAGGCATAGTTTAAATCAAGTAACGGAGCACCGGTCAGATTGATAGTCGCATCTAGAACATCCACACCGGGAGCATTAGAACCAAATCCTACAAAAGCAGGTAATCCTACTAATCCATCAGCTACAGAGGTTAGTGTGACCGGAGTTCCTGATGAGAATGGAATAATAGCCCCTGGCCCCGGTTCACCTGTAGGTCCCGTAGCACCAGTTGTGCCTGTGGCACCCGTAGCTCCGGTAGCCCCTGTCTCCCCAGTAGCGCCGGTCTCACCCGTAGCGCCGGTTTCTCCAGTCTCGCCGGTAGCTCCTGTTTCACCAGTTGCGCCGGTTTCGCCAGTCTCTCCAGTAGCTCCCGTTACACCAGTTGCCCCAGTCTCACCAGTGGCTCCCGTTCCACCGGTAGCACCCTGTCTCTTATACACATCT
>DLUN01000155.1:17296-18344 GCA_003444615.1 Syntrophomonas sp. | reverse complement strand
AAAACGTTGTTTGTCAAACAACTGGGCTTTCCCTGCCACTACGCAATCGCATAAATTGGATGATGGAAAATTCTTTTGATATAGTTGTTATTGTTGACTTGAAAACTAACCTGTATAAATATGCTAGTCCCTCTCACTCCAGGATATTAGGCTTGTCTGCTCAGGATTTGCTTGGCACTTGCTGGTTAGACCATATCCATCCCGATGATATTGATTATGTTGCCGACCAGGTTAGACTTGGCCTCACTGCTGGCAACAACAGTGCTGTTTACCGCCATCTCAATAAACAGGGGGACTATGTGTGGCTACATACCATCGGTTCTATAATAACGGAGACAGAATACCACGGGGATTTGCTACTGGTATCCCGAAACATCCAGCAGCTTAAATATATTGAAGAACAACTTCAAGAGTCGGAAGAAAAATACCGGCTAATAACTGACAACTCTCAGGATTTAATTCTACTGCTAGACCCTATTTCCCTTACCTGCACTTTTGCCAGCCCCTCCATAAGCCGATTTTTAGGATATCAGGAAAATGAGATATTAGGCACCTCCTTTTTGCAGCATGTCCATCCTCTGGACTTGGAAAATGTGATAATAGCTACCCGCCGGTTTACCTTCAAGTCCCAAGATAATGTTATGCAGTACCGGTTGTTGCGTAAAGACGGCTCCTATTTATGGGCCGAATCAGTTGGGAAAATGTTTCGCAGTAAAGAAGGCAAATGGAATCTACTGCTTTCCACCCGGGACATAAGCAAACGCAAGCAGGCTGAACAGGCGCTTCTAGCCAATGAACTCCTGCTCAGGGAAAATGAAAAGGAACTGAAATATCAACTCGATCATGTAAATTATCTAATCAATAACATGCATGAAATATTCGCTACCTATGACCATAACCAGAGGATTACTTTCGTTAATCGCGGCCACGAGAACCCTCTGGGTTATGAACCAGAAGAATTAATGGGACGACCTGTTCTAAGCCTGGTGGCCGATTCTGAAAAAGAAAAAATTTCTACTATGATAAATGCCCGGCTGCATACGGCGGG
>DLUN01000155.1:16137-17059 GCA_003444615.1 Syntrophomonas sp. | reverse complement strand
TTTGATACTATTGAAACCCTTCTTAAACACAAAGACGGCCATGAGGTAGCGGTACGCATAAAAAGTTCTTCCATTGTTAAAAACGGTGAAATCCGTGGTGCTATGCTTCTTGTTGAGGACATTTCCGAGCATCTTAAAATAGAACGAGAAATGCTTCGTCTAAGTCAGTTACACACAGTAGGAGAAATGGCAGCCAGCCTCGGCCATGAAATACGTAACCCCATGACAACTGTGCAGGGTTTTCTACAGCTTATCAGTCAGGAGCCAAACATGGACCCTTATCAGGAATATTTCAACATAATGTTGGAGGAGCTTAATCGAGTCAATGCAATTATTACCGAGTTTCTGTCACTGGCTAAAAACAAACTGGTTGACTTGCATTTACAAGACTTGAACTCGCTGATCACTGCCCTTTATCCTTTACTGCAGGCAGATGCCCTATTGTGCGACAAAAGCGTTATCCTAAAATTAGAGCAAACTTCTCCTCTGTGGCTGGATAGTGCCGAGATACGTCAACTGCTCATTAATCTGGTCCGCAATGGATTAGAAGCGATGCCCGCAGGTGGCAAGGTATATATTAAGACTTATGAGGATGGCTCAGAAGTAGTCTTAGAAGTGCAGGATGAAGGTTCAGGCATTGCCCCTCACATATTAGAAAAACTGGGTACCCCTTTTATCACCACCAAAGACAATGGTACTGGTCTTGGCTTAGCCGTCTGTTATAGTATAGTAGCCCGACACAAGGCTACCATCGAGCCGGCAAACGGTCCTGGGGGAACCACTATCATCATTCGTTTTCCCATTCCTAAGCCATTAGATGAATCCTCTCCAAAAACTATAACCGGGAAACAGCCAGAAGTTTTTCCCGGTATTTAATAACTTCCTTTAAGCAGCTGCAGCCTAGCTAAATGATATAACTAGG
>DLUN01000155.1:1119-15840 GCA_003444615.1 Syntrophomonas sp. | reverse complement strand
TTTCCCCAAATCGAATATTTAGCTAAAAACGGAGTTTCCTTGATTACTGATGTTTGTGAGGAGGGCAAGGGAGCCGCCATCGCTAATACTTATTTTTTGCAAGCGGATACGGGAAATTATGTCATTGATCCGGCCTGTGGAAAAAGAAGGCTCCGGCAGATCAAGGCCCGTTTGCCTTTTAAGGAGTACGATGTGCTGCTCACCCATTCTCACCTGGACCACAGTGCCAACAGTGGAGCACCCCTTTTCATTAACTCCCAGGTGATTTGCCATCCTCTGGTAGCAGGGAAAATTGATAACCTTGAACGCAATTATACTGATATTACTGCGGAGATGGTCAGAGTATTCGGCGTGCAAGGTTTCTTTGGCCGTACTGGTATGCTCGGCCCCACTATGATAAAACTGCTGCTGGGGATACAAAAGCTCTCCCCTACCCTTTTCAACTGTCTTCTTTATGCTGTCAGCCTGGCCATGTGCCGCAGCAAGGTGGGAAGGATTTACCGTCCCACCGGTAACGTAACCTTCTTAAGAGAAGACCAGCTTACCGATATATGCTTTGAAAACACCCTATTCCGGGGATGGCCTATAAGTAAAAACTTGTTTGCACTGGAAACCCCAGGGCACCAGGATGACCACCTGTCTTTTTATGTCCCCGAACGGAAGTTAATGTTTTCCGGCGACCTGATAAGTTTTTTGAATCCCAATGATATTCTTGACGGCAGCTTAAAAGAAACCTATACCTGGATGAAGAAAATGCTTCAATTGGCCGAAGCCGGAGGCATAAACATACTGGCAGTCAGCCATGCTCTCCCTTTAATGGGAAAGGATCAGGTAATCGCCTACCTGCGCTCAGTGATTGCCAAACAAGAAGAGGCCTTTAACACCATTGCTAAAATAGTTGCTTCATTTCCTGATAAAAGCGATTTTGATGGGATTATAGCCAAGGTCTACGCTCATGAATCAAAACTGATGAAGAAAATACTGAAAATCAACTATCCCCGCTCCGTTTCGTTCATAGATGTTTACGTATATTTATACTTAAAAGAATATGTTAATCAGGAAATAGGTAAAGAGATGAAAACGACGGCACTTTACACGGCTCGCCAGATTAATGGATGAACACTTTACGAGTTGGTTGATGGATATGAAAGATCGTTTTACCGCTCAGAAAGATTACTTTAAAAGGGCTGCAAAAAGGCTGCCGGAATCAGAGCTGGTGGATTAATCCACTAAGATAAATGTGAAACCAGGGGGGTTTTTGATATGGACATCTTGGCAGAAAACCGGGGCATTGATGAACAACTTTTCCATGCTATCTTGACCGAATCGAAAAGTATGCCTGCATTGCAGACCATGGGCATCGCCATTAACTACCTAGGTCCTGGCACGGCGGGCCTAAAAATGGTTTGTGAGCATAAATTTGCCAATCATTTAGGCCTCATACATGGTGCTGTTATTTCCGCTCTAATAGATAACGCTATGGGATATTCCATTGAATCCTTAGGTTTGAGATGCGTAACCTTGGACATGAACTTAAACTATATATTGCCAATTTATGAGGGGACAGAGGTTCGTGTTGAGGGATATGTACTTCATGCAGGTAAAAAAACGGCCGTAACGGAAGCATCAGTATATACAAACACGGGAAAATTAGCAGCAAAAGGCAGGGGAACTTTTTATGTGACAGGTCCATTTAAACTAGATTCCAAGCCAAAAAAAGGGCTTCAGCCCTAAGTCTGAAACCCCCTTGGTATTCTTAATAAGTGGCGGAGAGGGCGGGATTCCATCGCTCCTGCGCCATCCTGGCGCCCGCGATACTAGGCCATCCGTGGCCGTCCTAACCCTGCCGCGGGTTCTCATCCACATCTGGAGATAAAAAAAGACTTCTTATCGAAGTCTTTTGTATTCACTTATACTACTAATTAAGTGGCGGAGAGGGCGGGATTCGAACCCGCGAGAGAGCTTTTAAACCCCCTACTCGATTTCCAATCGAGCGCCTTCAGCCAGACTCAGCCACCTCTCCATAATCTATTAAATTGTTGCTGTGCTTACAATATGGCGGAGAGAGTGAGATTCGAACTCACGAGGCGGGGTTTAGCCGCCTACTCGATTTCGAGTCGAGCGCCTTCGACCAACTCGGCCATCTCTCCTCAAATCCGTGAAAAATGAACTGAGTAACTCAGCACATTCCTGTCTTAACACTCCCTCGGTTATGGCCACCTGATGATTTAATCCGGGATAACGGACCAAATCTATTATTGATCCAGCGGCCCCTGCTTTTAGATCTCTGGCACCGTAGACCAGTTTTCCCAAGCGGGCATTGACCATAGCCCCGGCACACATAATACATGGCTCCAAGGTACAGTACAGGGTAACATCAGACAATCTCCATCTTCCCAGAACCTGGGCCGCTCTCTGCAGGGCTAAAACTTCGGCATGGGCGGTAGCATCGGCTCGCTGCTCTTTCTCATTGGCAGCCCAGCTTATCACTTCGTCCTGGTGAACCGCTACGGCGCCGATGGGGATTTCCCCTTTAAGGCCAGCCTGATAGGCTAAGGCCAGAGCCAGTCGCATATATACCTCATCCCTCACGGGATCACCGTCCAAATGGTACGCCCGAAGGGACTCGAACCCCTGACACACGGTTTAGGAAACCGTTGCTCTATCCACCTGAGCTACGGGCGCCCGATGTCATTTATATATATAAATCTTTAGTTGTAAACAAAATGGCGCGCCCGCAGGGATTCGAACCCCGGACCTCCAGATTCGTAGTCTGTTACTCTATCCAGCTGAGCTACGGGCGCACAAATAATATATTATGAAAATTTATTGTTCAATATCTTATGGCGGAGAGAGAGGGATTCGAACCCTCGAGACAGCTCAACACCGTCTACTCGCTTAGCAGGCGAGCGCCTTCAGCCAACTCGGCCATCTCTCCATTTGATTTCCTTAAAAGATCGAACTGCATTGAACAGGTACTTCTTTTAGGTGTTTAATGGCGGAGGAGGTGGGATTCGAACCCACGGAACCCGCAAAGGTTCAACGGTTTTCAAGACCGCCTCCTTCAACCACTCGGACACCCCTCCACTGAAAGGAGCTAAACCCTGCAATTCATGCAAAAGAAAGTATAGCACAGGGCTAAAAGGTTGTCAACTAAGCTATTGACGCTTATTTACTGCCTTTTTATAACTTCTATGCCACCCATATATGGCCGTAAGACTTCTGGCACTACCACCGAACCGTCTTCCTGTTGGTAGTTTTCTAAAATAGCGGCTATCGTACGTCCCACAGCCACACCTGAACCATTCAAAGTATGCACGTACTGAAGCTTTTCTTTGGGTCCAGGCCGGAAGCGAATATTAGCCCGGCGGGCCTGAAAATCTTCACAGTTAGAACAGGAGGAAATCTCTTTATACTCATTATAGCTGGGCATCCATACTTCCACATCATAAGTTTTGGCTGCCGAAAATCCCATATCACCCGTACTCAGTAAAACCACTCGATAGGGTAAATCCAATAATTGCAGGACTTTTTCCGCATTAGCCGTCATTTTCTCCAGTTCCTCATAGGAATGCTGGGGCTCTACCAGTTTGACCAATTCCACTTTATTAAACTGATGCTGGCGAATTACTCCCCGGGTGTCGCGTCCATGGGACCCAGCTTCAGCCCGAAAGCAGGGCGTATATGCGGTAAGATACATAGGCAAATCCGCTGCATCTAGAATTTCCTCACGATATAAGTTGGTCAGCGGTACTTCGGCTGTGGGTATGAGATACATTTCCCGGCCCTCTACCTTAAACATATCTTCTGCAAACTTCGGTAATTGTCCGGTTCCCACCATGCAATCGGCACTAACCATAAAAGGTGGCAGTATTTCCCGGTAGCCATGCTGCTGGGTGTGAATATCCAGATAGAAGTTGATCACGGCCCGTTCTAAACGGGCGCCTAATCCTTTGTAAACTGTAAAACGTGCTCCCGATAGTTTAGCAGCCCGCTCAAAATCAAGAATATCCAGAGCCGGCCCTATATCCCAATGCGCTTGAGGTTCAAAGTCAAATGAGCGGGGCTGACCCCAGCGCCGTATTTCCACATTGCTGTTCTCATCAGGCCCTACTGGCACCGATTCATGAGGCAGATTAGGGATGTTTAACAGGATGCTGTCCATCTGAGCTTCTACATTTTTAACTTCTTCATCCAAGGCTGCAATCTCTTTGCCTACCTGCCGGACCTTTTCCATTAATTCCGTAGGATCCTGCCCGGCTTTTTTGAGTTTCCCTACTTCCTGGGATGAGGTATTGCGGAAGTTCTTCAGTTCTTCTACCTGAACCAGGATCTGCCGTCTTCTCCCATCCAACTGCAGGTATTCGTCAAGAACACCTCTTAAATTGCGTTTGTTCAGCCTTGCTTCTACCTGTTCCGGGTTGGCTCGTATCATTTTGGCGTCTATCATAAACAGTCCTCCTATGAGAAAACCTTTTCCCTGCTATCACCCCGGGGATGAAAATTTTCCTTGGTAATTTAAAAATGGAGTAATTTGGGCTTGCCCAGTATACCATCTAACTGGCCCAGCCTTTCTAATACGGCTTCTTCCACTTTATTGTCCACATTAACCAGCATTATAGCCTTATCGCCTTTGGTTTGACGAGCTACTTTCATAGAAGCAATATTTACTCCTTCATCTCCCAATAGGGTGGCAAAAGGCCCGATTACCCGTGGCCGGTCCTCATTTTCAACCATGATGACATAGCCTTCCAAATTGGTTTCAGTCTCATAGCGGTTGAGTTCCACTAGTAAGGGATCGCGAGCCCGGGAAACGGTTCCAGCTATCTCCAACTGTTGGCCGTCCTGACCAAATATGCCTACGGAGATTACGTTCTTATAGCGCCGGCTGCTCTGTTCCTGTTTGCTCTCAAAAACCTTAATGCCTCTTTCCCTAGCCATAAGGCGGGCATTAACGTAATTAACCTTGTTCCACATAATCGGTTCCAACAACCCTTTTAAGAAGGCTACCGTGAGTATTTCGGTATCATTCATGGTTATTGGTCCGGCATAGTTCAACTCTATTCTGGAAATAGGCGATTTTTCTAATTGATAATAGAAATTACCCATTTTTTCAGCCAGGGTTATATAGGGACGCAGGTAATTTAGCTCCTCACTTAACATGGTGGGCAGGTTAATTAGATTGGGTACAATTTCTCCCTTGAGAGCTTTCATAACCTGTTCGGCAATGGTTTCCCCTACCCGTCGCTGGGCCTCAAAAGTATCGGCTCCTAAGTGAGGTGTGCACACCACATTCTCGAATTCAAACAGAGGATTGTTGGTGGCAGGCTCTTTTTCAAAAACATCTAAACCCGCACTGGCCACTTTACCTGACTTTAAAGCCTCTTGTAAGGCCGCTTCCTTTATGATGCCGCCGCGAGCGCAGTTCACCACTCGTACCCCATCTTTGGCTATCTTAAATATGTCTTCGTTAATCATGTGAAAGGTTTCTTCGGTTCTAGGGGTATGCACGGTAATAAAGTCGGACTGCCGTACCAGATCTTCCAGGGTATTCATCTTTTCGGCACCAAACTTTTCAAACCTCTCGTCGGCAATATAGGGGTCATAGGCAATAACCCTCATATTAAAGGATTTCAATCGGGTAGCCACCATGGATCCGATGCGTCCTAAGCCCACAATTCCCACAGTTTTGCCATATAGCTCCACACCACGGAAAGGTTTCCTATCCCAGGTACCCCCTTTTAAGAAGTTATTAGCCCAAACTGTTTTGCGCGATGAAGCCAACATCAAAGCAATGGTTTGTTCGGCAGCGGAAATAGTATTGCTATCGGGCGTATTAGCTACTATTACCCCATAACGGGTACAGGCATCAACATCGATGTTGTCTATCCCATTGCCAGCCCGACCTACCACTTTCAGGCGGGGACTCCCCCGGCTGATAAGTTCCTCATTGACTTTAGTCACACTGCGTACAATTATAGCGTCATATTGGCCGATTATATCCAGCAGTTCCTCCCGGGATATGCCATCGCGAAAATCTACTTCCAATTCCGTGCGCAATAAAGCTAATCCTTCTTCGGCAATGCGCTCGGTTACTATAACTCGTTTTTTGTTTTCCACCTTTAATCCCCTTTCTGTGTTTTGTTTAGAATAAAGGTTTGCGCTTTATTTATCCCTATTCCCAGTTCTATTTCCCAGCCTAACTTATACAAAGATATTTCCAGAGCAGCTAGTGCTGCTAATAAGTCCAGTTCCCTTACATAGCCCAAATGCCCTATACGAAAGATAACATTATCCAGCTTCTGTTGGCCCCCGGCTAATACAATATTAAATTGTTCCAGCATAAATTTGCGAATCTGGTTGGCACCTATCTGTTCTGGAGCAACTACTGCCGTTAAAGCATGTGAGGCGTATTCATCCTTGGCCAACAGCTCCAACCCCATGGCCTGGACGGAACTACGCACCATATCCCGGTAATTGCGGTGTCTTTCGATTATGTTATCCAGGCCTTCCTCTTTCATAATCCTAAGGGACTCAGCTAAACCATAGTATAATGAGGCAGCTGGGGTATAGGGGTTTTGCCCTTTTTCTAAATACTTCAAACCCTGACTTGCATCCCAATAATAGCGAGGCATCTTGGATTGTTTGTGAACCTCCAGGGCCTTTTCATTAAAAGCCATAAAACTCAATCCGGGAGGTATCATAAAAGCTTTTTGGGAGCCGCTTACCACCACATCTAGATTCCATTCATCCATTTTAAGATCTATAGTGGCTAGTCCACTGATGGCGTCTACCATTAACAGGGCAGGATGGCTGCCCAACGCTTCACCGATGGCCTTCATATCATTAAAAACACCTGTTGATGTTTCATTATGGGTAACCAAAACGGCTTTTATTTCCCGGTTAACGTCCTGATCCAACCTTTCTTTGACCCGTTGGGGATCAGCCGGCTGCCCCCAGGGAAAATCCATTTTTTCCACTTGGGCTCCAAATTCGGACGCTATCTTAGCAAAACGGTCTCCGAATACACCTATGGAAACCGCTAAAACTTTATCTCTGGGAGATAAAAAATTGACCACAGCAGCCTCCAATGCACCGGTCCCGGAAGCAGGATATATCAAAACATGCTGCTTAGTCTGGTAAACTTCCTTTAGTTCTCCGGTAACCTCCAACAGCAGCTGTTTGAATTCAGGACCGCGATGATTAACCATAGGTTTACTCATGGCTCTTACTACCCTTTCCGGAATAGGAGTCGGGCCTGGAAGCAGCAAATATTGATCGCCTATCATCTTATAAAAACCTCCTAATTAAAACTAAAAACCTCTCGCCCTAATAAGGGACGAGAGGTACTTTCCCGCGTTGCCACCCTAGTTGATACAGCCTAAAACTGTATCCACTTAATAGCTATAACGTAGCCACCGGTGCTGCTTTATCACAGCCTGCTCCGGGATGGATTCAGTATGGTCCTGGCTGGTTTACACCTACCACCAGCTCTCTTCATCAGGTGCCACTACTTACTGGTTCCCTTCATAGCATGTGACTTTATAAAGATTAGAGTTTATTATATTACACTAGGTAGCCCTTGGCAAGGAAAATGTCAAACCATTTCCAGGAAATAGCGATGAATGTTTCCCTGGTTGGTTAGTTCCGGATGAAAAGCAGTGCCCAGCAGGTGTCCCTGCTGAACCATCACTATTTTATCCTGATAACGGGCCATTACCTGGACGTTTCCCCATACTCGTTCAGCATAAGGAGCACGAATAAAAACGCCCCGGGTGGGGCCAATGCCCTCTATATCTAAATCAGCTTCAAAGCTATCTACCTGCCGGCCAAAGGCATTGCGCTTCACTCTGATATCCATTAATCCTAATCGTGGCTGATCACCATCATCTATTTCTTGGGCTAACAAAATCATGCCCGCACAGGTGCCCCAAATGGGCATGCCTTCAATGGCCTTTTTCTTGATAACGGTGTCTAAACCAAACTTTTGCATCAGCTTGCCAATAGTGGTGCTTTCCCCTCCAGGAATTACAAGCCCATCGATTTCGCCTAATTCCTGAGGTCTTCTAACCTGCCGAGTCTGTACCCCGCATCTTTGCAGGGCTGCTTCATGTTCGATAAAAGCCCCCTGCAGAGCCAGAACTCCAATGGTCTTTTTACCAGCCACGCTCCTGCATCCTCTCTTCAGGACGGATGGTGCTGATATCAATACCCACCATGGCTTCTCCCAAATCACGTGATACTTCAGCCAAAACGGCCGGATCATTATAATGTGTGGTGGCGGCTACAATAGCCTGAGCCCGTTTTTTAGGATCACCGGACTTAAATATTCCTGATCCCACGAATATTCCATCACAGCCTAATTGCATCATTAATGCAGCATCGGCTGGCGTAGCAATACCTCCAGCTGCAAAGTTTACTACCGGAAGTCTCTTTAGCTTAGCTGTTTCAACCACTAATTCGTAAGGCGCCTGCATTTCTTTGGCGGCACTCATCAACTCTTCTTCGGGTAAGCTGCTGACCCAGCGTATTTCGTCATTAACTTGGCGAATGTGGCGGACTGCTTCCACAACATTGCCCGTACCCGGTTCTCCTTTAGTGCGGATCATGGCTGCACCTTCCCTTATCCGGCGCAGGGCTTCTCCTAAGTTTCTTGCTCCGCAAACGAAAGGAACCTTAAAGTTATGCTTGCTTATATGGTATTTATCATCAGCAGGGGTTAATACTTCGCTCTCATCTATAAAATCAATTCCCAAAGATTCGAGTATTTGGGCTTCCACGAAATGACCTATGCGGCATTTAGCCATTACCGGTATGGATACCGCTTCCATAATACGCTCAATGACGCTGGGATCAGCCATACGGGCAATACCTCCCGCAGCTCTTATATCGGCTGGAACCCTCTCTAAAGCCATAACTGCACAGGCACCTGCTTCTTCTGCTATCTTAGCCTGCTCGGGAGTGGTAACATCCATGATGACCCCCCCTTTAAGCATCTGAGCCAGGCCAGTTTTAACGCTAAATGTCCCCTTCTGTTCCATTAAAAGAAACCTCCTTCTTATCAAGCCCGACCGGAATTAAAATATTCCCCATTTGTTCCTTATTTACAAATAAAAATTTTATTCTATTACCCTGGCTTTGTACAGTACCATTAGGGCTCATTTTTATTATTCCTGTTCCGTCCGAAAACGAGCCATGCTTACCACATGATCATTTTCCGGCAGGCGCATTAATAATACTCCTCTGGCATAGCGTTTCTGAACCGATATATCTTCTACTTCTAAACGAATTATTTGACCTTCACTGGTTAAAAGAACTAGTTCGTCTTCTTCTGATACCACTTTGGCCGCTACTACCTCGCCATTTTTATCAGTTAACTCAATGGATTTAACTCCTTTGCCTCCCCGGTTCTGGGTCTTGAATTCATTCAACTGTACCCGCTTGCCGTAACCATTTTTAGTAACAATTAAGACGTCGGCTCCTTCCCGGTACTTATCTAGACCAATAACATAATCGCCTTCGCTAAGGCTAATTCCTTTTACACCGGTAGCTATGCGCCCCATGGGTCTTACTTGGGCAGCTTCAAAAAGAATGGCTTGCCCTAAAGCAGTATTCACCATGACGATATCGCCCTTCACTACCCGTATTACGCCTACCAATTCGTCTCCTGGCTTCAAGTTGACGGCAATCAAACCTGAACGACGTATATTCTGAAATTGGGACAGAGCCACCTTCTTAATAATCCCTTGCAGGGTTATCATCATCATATGCTGTTTATCATCGAATTTCCGGGCTGCTACTAGAGTAGTTACTCTTTCATCAGGCCGCAGCTCAATAAAATTAATCAAGGGCAGCCCTTTGGCCTGGCGGGAAGCCTCAGGCAGGTGGTAGACACGGGTAGAAAAGACTCGTCCTTGATTGGTAAAGAACAGCACGTGGCCCAGGACACTGGTTACTACCACATCAGAGGAATAGTCCTCCGTACGGATGGAGGTAGCGCTTATACCCTTGCCCCCACGACGTTGGGATCTATAGGTATCTAGAGGCTGTCTTTTAATATAGCCCCGGTTTGATAAGGTAATAACCACTTCATGATCATCGATAAAATCTTCCACATTAAAATCAGAGACTTCTTGACTTATTTCGGTGCGGCGTGGATCTCCATACTTTTTCTTAACTTCAGCCAAATCTTCCTTGATCATACCCAGGACTCGTTCTGGTCTGTCCAAAATATCCTGGAAGTCAGCAATCCGGACCAACAGTTCCTGGTATTCATCATCTAACTTGCCTCTTTCCAAATTGGTCAGCTGGACCAAGCGCATATCCAAAATGGCATTAGCCTGGGCTTCGCTTAAACCGAACCGCTCCATCAGGGCCTGGCGGGCTTGTTCCCGATCTTTGCTGCTGGTAATCAGGTCGATAACTTCGTCCAGGTTGTCCAGGGCAATCCTTAATCCCTCTACGATATGCAAACGCTCCTGAGCCACTCGCAGATCATGCTGGGTCCGCCGGATTATAACATCCTGACGATGCTCGACATAGTATTTGAGCATATCTTTTATTCCCAGCACCATAGGCTGACCGTGTACCAAAGCTAACATATTGATACCAAAGCTGTCTTCCATCTGAGTATGCTTAAAGAGCTTGTTAACTACCACATTTACATTTGCATCCCGGCGTACCTCAATTACCACCCGTATCCCATGCCGGTCAGATTCATCCCGTAAATCTACTATTCCTTCTACTTTTTTATCTCGCACCAGGTCGGCAATTTTTTCGATCAGGCGCGATTTATTCACCTGATAGGGTATTTCCGTAATTACAATGGCATTTCTGCCATTGCGTTTTTCTTCTATAGTATAGCGGGCTCGTACTTTGAAGGTTCCCCGTCCGGTTTCATACGCTTTGCGAATACCCTCGTTACCCATTATTATTCCTGCCGTAGGAAAATCTGGCCCCGGCAGCACCTGCATGATTTCATCCACACTGGCTTCCGGGTTATCAATTACCAGCGTAACTGCATCCACCACTTCCGATAAGTTGTGGGGCGGTATATTGGTAGCCATACCTACCGCAATACCAGAGGACCCATTTATAAGCAGGTTGGGGATCCGGGAAGGAAGCACCTGGGGTTCTTGGCGGCTATCATCGTAATTGGGGCGCCAGTCTACGGTTTCCTTCTCTATATCAATAAGCATTTCCCCAGCTATTTTGGACATTCGGCTCTCCGTGTAACGCATAGCCGCAGCTGAATCACCATCTATGGAGCCAAAATTACCGTGCCCGTCCACCAGCGGATAGCGCATAGCAAAATCCTGAGCTAATTTAACCATGGCCTCATAAATGGAGGAGTCTCCATGAGGATGGTATTTACCCATAACTTCACCCACAATATTGGCTGATTTTTTATGGGGTTTGTCATGGGTCATACCCTGGTCATACAAAGCGTAAAGTATACGGCGGTGTACTGGTTTTAAGCCATCCCGCACATCAGGAATAGCCCGGGATACTATAACGCTCATGGAGTATTCCAGAAATGACCTTTTGACTTCTTTTTCAATATCAACGGGTACTACATTATCGAATAAATTTGCTTCTGCCAATGATAATCAACTCCTGTTAAATGTCCAGATTGGTTACAAACCTGGCATTGGCCTGAATAAACTCCCGGCGGGGCTCTACATTATCTCCCATGAGACTGGAGAATATTTCATCGGCCCTGATGGCATCTTCAACTGTGACCTGAAGAATGCGCCGGTTTTCGGGGTTCAAAGTAGTCTCCCAGAGCTGCTCAGGATCCATTTCCCCTAAACCTTTATACCGCTGAATAGTCCACTTTTTGCCGGATTGAGCTATAAATTCGTTCATGGTCTCTTCGCTATGAAAATAATGAATCTCATTTCCTCGTTTAACTCCATATAAAGGCGGCTGGGAAATGTAAATATAACCTTGCTCAATTAGCGGCCGCATAAAGCGATAGAAAAAGGTTAAGAGCAATACCCTTATATGAGAGCCATCCACATCGGCGTCTGTCATTATAAAAATTTTGTGATAGCGAGCTTTGCTAATATCAAAATCTTCGTCTATACCCGTACCCATGGCGGTGATGAGAGAACGTATCTCTTCATTGGAAAGCACCCGGTCCAGCCTGGCTTTTTCTACATTAAGGATTTTGCCCTTTAAGGGCAAAATAGCCTGAAAGTGCCGATCCCTTCCCTGTTTGGCGGATCCGCCCGCGGAATCACCTTCCACAATATACAGTTCGGAAATGGAGGGATCCTTGCTGCTGCAGTCGGCTAATTTTCCAGGCAAAGCAGTAGTTTCCAGAGCATTTTTACGCCTAGTCAACTCCCGGGCCTTTTTAGCTGCTTCCCTAGCCCGCCGGGCCGATATAGCTTTGTCTAGAATACGACGGGCAATGGTAGGGTTTTCATTGAGATAATCTTCCATATTTTCATATATGGCTGATTCCACAATACCGCGGATATAGGTATTACCCAGCTTGGTTTTGGTTTGTCCTTCAAATTGAGGTTCTTTTACTAAAACAGAAACAATGGCTGCTAACCCTTCGCGAATATCTTCTCCCGATAGATTGCTGTCATTTTCTTTTATAAGGTTATTCTTTTTGCCATAGTCGTTGATTACTCTGGTAAGACCATTTTTGAACCCCACTTCGTGGGTTCCGCCTTCCTGTGTATGAATGTTGTTGGCAAAAGAATAGATATTCTCACTGTAACCTGTGTTATATTGCATAGCTATGCGGACGATTACGTCCTCTTTGCGGCACTCTGTATAAAAGGGGGCCTCACTTAACACATCTTTATTCTTGTTGAGATAAGCTACAAAATCCCGCAGCCCATCTTCATAATGCAGTTCCAGTCTAACCGGCTCTTCTTCCCTTTCATCAGCAAACAGGATCTTAAGCCCCTGATTTAGAAAAGCCAATTCCCGCAAGCGCTGTACTATGATATCCCTTTCAAAATTTACTTCTTCAAAAATGTCAGGATCAGGATGAAAATGAATAGAAGTTCCGGTAATATCACTGGTTCCCTCTATATGGACTGGCCCTACTGGCTCTCCCCGTTGGTAAGATTGTTTGTGGATTTGCCCGTCACGATAGACGGTAACGTCCATACGAAGAGAAAGAGCATTTACTACGGAAAGGCCTACTCCATGTAGTCCTCCAGAAATATTATAGCCAGTCCCCCCGAATTTTCCCCCAGAGTGAAGAGTAGTCAATATTAACTCAATAGCTGGGATACCCATGGTAGGATGTATATCCACTGGAATCCCCCGTCCATTATCGGTAACTGTTACCCAATTATCTTTATGAATAGTCACGTTAATAGTATCGCAATATCCAGCTACCGCTTCATCTATGCAATTGTCAACTAATTCGAATACCAAATGATGCAAACCCCGGGGCCCAGTAGAACCAATGTACATGCCCGGGCGCATGCGCACCGGTTCCAGCCCTTCCAGAACCTGTATGTCAGATGCATCATAACCATTTTCATTGAAATTACTCATTTCCACACCTCCTGGGCGAAAAGGGCCGCCCGCTTAAAAAGGGTGTGTGAGGAAATGGGTGACAGGTAAACCTTATCATCACATATGACCAGGGATTTATCTTTGCCTTTTTCACTAATATTGACGAGTTTTTTCTCTGAGCGGGCAATCTCCATAATATCTTGGATATCCTCAGCTATAGGAGGATCAAGATTGAGAATAGCTATGATGTTCTGCGAGTAGATAATATAGTTGTTTCCTAGATGAATATACACGAGATTACTCCTTTCTTGATAATTGGCCGTCTTTCATGTTGTAAACGGAAGCTTGGCCTGGTTTAAAATACTTGTTGTCCATATGCACTGTAGTAAGAAAACTTTGGAAGGAGGCCTCTTGCAGATAACTCAGCAGTCTCTGCTGCCTTTCGTTATCCAGCTCAGATAAAACCTCATCTAAGAGAAAAACAGGATACTCACCTTGGGCCTGCTGCATGGCCATCAATTCAGCTAATTTTAAGCTCACCGCAATACTGCGCTGCTGACCTTGAGAAGCATACTGACGGGCTGGGTGATCGTTCAAGTATATATTGATATCATCCCGGTGGGGACCTATTAGACTGCTTTTACGGCTACATTCCTGTTCAAAAATCTGATTAAGATGGTTTAGCATGGATAATCTTAGAATATCAAAGTTTATTTTATCATTATCTAAGGGAATTGAAACGGCATAACGTAATTTTAATCCTCCTGAATTTTCTCCACTAATCTCTTTATACAAAGGACCGGCTAATTGGTCCAGCAGACTTATCATCTGAATGCGCGCCAATATTACTCTGGCAGCCTCTTCCACAAATACCTCAGTGGTTATGAAAAAACTTTTAGTATTAGCTTGGTTCTTTTTTAATAAAACATTCCTTTTCCTTAAAATTTTAACATAGTTATCCAAGTGATAACCATATTCAGCACTAGCCTGTTTTAACAAAAAATCTAAAAAATATCGCCTTTTACTCGGAGACCCTTTTACCAAATATAAATCGTCTGGTGTAAAGATAACCACACGCAGACGATCTGGATGATGAGAGTTGGTTTTTCGTCCGTTAAGGGTAATAGTCTTCCCCGTATTATAATTATACTTTATCTTAGTCTCAAATAAGCGCTGGTTATATTCGTAACTAGCGCTTAATTCATAGGCTTGAGACTGGTTATTAACCAT
>DLUN01000155.1:0-839 GCA_003444615.1 Syntrophomonas sp. | reverse complement strand
CTATTATATTCATAGTCGGAGACGGTCGGTTTTCTACCCTGTGTAGGTTCCTAAATTTAATAGCCCTATAATAAATAATTTTCAAGGACCGTTTACATCTCCTTATTGACTGGTTCGCAAAGGTACCAACACATATAGATAGTAATCCTTCTCCGGGTTAGTTATCAATGCCGGTCCTAATGAACCAGACATATTTAGGTTAACTTTGTCGGTTTCCCCAGCAAATATTTTCATTACATCTAAAAAATAATTGGTATTAAAAGCGATACGAAAGTCTATATCACCACTGATTTCGAAGTCTTCAATTACTTCTTTTATTTCCCCCATAGCTTCCGAGAAGGCGTTGACTGTTATTTCATTTTCACTTAATAAAAACTGAACGCTATGGATTTTTAGCTTTTCATCGGTAGGCATGGTTCTGGCCCTTTCCAGGGTTGTGGTAAGAATACTGGTATTAATAGATAAATTGGTACTAAATTGTTTGGGAATAACTTGCTCATAGTTAGGGTACTGACCTTCTATTAACCTAGACATGAGCAGTATATTATCTTTGGTAAAAATAACATTATTGTCACTAAAGCTTATATCTATAGTATCTTCATCGTCATCTAAAAGACGGGTTAGCTCATTAACCGTACGAGTAGGAATTATAAAGTTAAAAGGAGCCAAATCTTTTTCGGGCAGAGAATAGCTATAATAGGCCAGGCGGTGAGTATCAGAAGCCACTATCTTCAGCTTCCCTTCAGCTAAAACATCAAATAAAACCCCGGTAAAGACCTGCCTGAAGTGAGTGACGGCCGTGGCAAAGGAAGTTTTCCTACTGTCTCTTATACACATCT
>DLUN01000123.1 GCA_003444615.1 Syntrophomonas sp. | reverse complement strand
ATATGCTTCCCTTGACTATGAACTCATTGGTTATGAAACTGCTGATCTAGTCAAACTGGACATTATGCTGAACGGGGAAATTGTGGACGCTCTCAGCATGATAGTTCACAGTGATAGGGCTTATTACCGGGCCCGTAATGTAACTGATAAACTGCGCCGTATAATTCCCCGGCAGATGTATGAGGTAGCGATTCAAGCCAGTATAGGCAGCAAAATTATTGCCCGTGAAACCATTAAAGCCATGCGTAAAGATGTTTTGGCCAAATGCTACGGTGGGGACATCACCCGTAAGAAAAAATTATTGGAAAAGCAAAAGGAAGGTAAAAAGCGCATGAAGCAGATCGGCCGCGTGGAAGTTCCTAAAGATGCTTTTCTTACGGTATTGCAGGTAAGCGATGATTAACCATGGTAATTATAGAGGGATATATATTCATATCCCCTTTTGCATAGCTAAATGTGGCTACTGCGATTTTTATTCCGTGCCCATTGGCAGAAGCATGGACTGGCAGGAGCAGTATTTACGGGGGCTAGTTGCTGAAATGGAGCAGCGGGCCTCTTTTTATGATGGTCAGCGGATTATTACCATATATATAGGAGGAGGAACTCCCAGTCTCCTTACTTCTGAACAAATTGACCGGCTGTTAAATAAATTGGCCGCAACTTTTACCTTGAGCAGTGATATTGAAATCACTATAGAAGCTAATCCGGCCACGGTTAATGAGAAGTATTTGCAAGAATGCCGTCAGGCCGGGGTCAACCGCTTGTCCCTGGGAGTACAGAGCTTCATAGACCGGGAACTGTGCCTTTTGGGCCGTTTGCATTCAACCCAGGACAGTAAGGAGGCCATAAGGGCTGCCCGGGCAGCGGGGTTTACCAATTTAAATCTGGATTTAATTTATGGTATTCCTGGACAAACTACAGATGATTGGACAGCAAACCTGTGCCAAGCCATGGCCGCAGCTCCAGAGCATTTATCGCTGTATTTATTGCAATTAGAACCCCATACTCCCATGGGCCGGTGGGTTGATGAGGGGAAGCTGTTTATGTTGGAAGAGGAGCAGGAGTACCAGCTCTACCAGATTAGCCGGGAGTTCCTTAGCCATCATGGTTACCAGCAGTATGAGATTTCCAACTTTGCCCGGCCGGGAAAGGAATGCCGGCATAATCTCCATTACTGGCACAGTGCCGAATATATAGGTCTGGGAGCTGGAGCTGTCTCCTTCATAAACCGAATTCGCCAGCAAAATGCTCAATTAGATAGCTATTTGCAGACATCAGACGATTATCAACCCAACTTTTGGCAGGGAGAAATTTTGGAGAGCATGAGCGAGCGCCAGCGCTGGATAGATGCTGTAGTTATGGGACTCCGTACCACTCAAGGCATTAATATGGATGATTTTAAGAGGCGTTTTGGGGTGGATTTGCACCAGGAATATGCCCAGGTCATAAACGAGCTTATGGCAGGAGGCTTCATAATTATTAAGGATGGGTATTTACGTCTGGCACCGTCTGCGTATTTCATTTCCAACCAGGTTTTATGCCGGTTTATGGCTTAATTCCAAACCTTGACAAAGAATATAGCAGGTGATATTTTTTAATAAAATGAGTTAGCACTCGACGGCAATGAGTGCTAACAGAGGTGATATACATGACTCTTGATGAAAGAAAACGCAAAATCCTCCAATCTATCATTAAGGATTATGTAGCAACCGCGGAACCCGTCGGTTCAAGAGCTGTGGTACGCAAACATGACTTGAAAATATCTGCTGCAACTGTTCGCAATGAAATGGCGGATTTGGAAGAGATGGGCTATTTGGAGCAGCCTCATACTTCAGCGGGACGCATACCTTCTGAACAGGGATTTCGCTATTATGTTGACTGTATGATGGAAAATGAGCACTTACCAGAAGAACAGCTTGAAGACCTGAAGCAAGCCATAACCGAACATGTGCGTGATCTGGATCAGGTAATAGCTCATGTAGCTCAGTTTCTATCCCAGATAACTCGTTATACCGCTTTTATTGTAGTACCTTCGATTCACGCTAGTCAGTTTCGTTATCTGCAATTGATTCATTTAAACCCAGGGGAGGCCTTGGTGCTGCTGGTAACAAATTTGGGACTCATAATGCACCGGCGCATAGACATCCCGCCCAACATCACCGAGGAGGACTTAGAGAGCATAGGAAAATTGTTTAACCAAGTATTTGCCCGTCGACGCTTAGATGCATTGCGTCATACTGATCTGCAGGCCTTAAAGGAAGAACTTCATCAAAGACGCAGAGTTATAGATAATGCCTTGGATGCTATAGATCTGCTCCTGCAAGACTCCCATGAAGAACGGGTAGTAATCAGTGGGGTCTTGAACATGCTCAACGAGCCGGAATTCAAGGATTTAGAAAAGCTGCGCCGTTTTCTCCACCTTTTAGAAGAAGAAGGGGCTATTAAAAATAACCTGCCTCAGGGTGTTGGCGAAAATGTTAATATAAGCATTGGCAGTGAGAATTCCGAGGAAATGAAAGACATGAGTGTAGTTATCGCCGGTTACAGGTCTTTTGGCGAAATGGGTAAAATTGGGGTTATTGGGCCGGTGCGCATGGAATATTGGCGCGCAGCGGGCACAGTGGAAGCAGTTCGCAATATCATTAAAGAAATGTTTCAGTAGCATAGTATAGTACTGCGGGCGGAGGAATGTATGACAGATAAGTCGGTGAATAGTAGTCAGCAAAGCGAGGATAGGTTTCAAACCTTGTTGAATAATGCCAATGCTGCCCGGGTAATATCTCAGGCGATTGAAGGCACTATTGGACCACGTGGCCTGGACGTCATGATGGTGGACCGCTTTGGTGATGTGGTTATCACCAATGATGGGGTCACTATATTAAATCTTATGGAAGTCAGTCATCCTGCCGCGCAGATGATTATTAATTCGGCTCGTTCTCAGCAGAAGGAAGTAGGGGACGGCACCACCACTACTACTATATTGGCAGGAGCTATGATTGCCGAAGGGGCGGCCCAAGTATTAAAGGGAGTTCCTGTCATCAGAATTGTGGAGGGAATTCGCCGGGGAGTTGCTGCATGTTATCAATGGATTGAAGAAATCGCCCGTCCCATAAATAGAATAGATGACCCTGAACTGGCTTCCATTGCCAGGATAGCTGGGCGAGGGGAAAGCGAACTGGCATTGCAAGTGATTGAGGCAGCCAAAATATTAGGCCAAGAGAGGCTCCTTGATCCTGATTATTGTTTTGCGGATACGATCTTATCCCGAGAGGCAGTTAATAATCAGGTTTTTAAGGGAGTAGTCATAAACAAACATCCTATTAATCGCGAGATGCCACGCCAGCTGCAGGATGTGGGTATTCTGGTGGTGGATGATGCCCTGGCCCCCGAAGAAGTAAATATGGAAGCCCTGAAAACCGAAGCAGGGTTTCAATATTATAGAAAGACCCGGGAAGCTTATCACCACAATCTGGCGCGTCTCAGCCAAATGGGAGTAAATCTTATCATCGTTGACCGCAGTGTTGATGATACTGCGGAAGAAATATTGACTGATGCCAACATAACTGTTTTGCAGCGAGTTTCTTCCCGGGAGATTGAACGGTTATGCCGGCATACCGGGGCCCGTAAAATTAAACGCAGCGCTCTGAATCGTGACCCCGACCACCTGAAAGCTTATCTGGGCTGGGCCGAACGGGTGGTAGTAGATGATAAGATGGAATGCACCATGGTTTTCAATGGAGAAGGAGAAAGCCAGGTAACTGTCCTGGTTGGGGCGGCTACTACAGAAGTAGTAGATGAACGGGAACGTATGGCTCGGGATGCGGCAGCAGCTGTACAGGCAGCCTTAAAAGCTGGTATTGTGCCCGGTGGCGGAGCAGTGGAAATATGGCTGGCCTCCCGGCTGGAAGACTTAGCTCGCCAGCAGGAAGGCATGATATCTTACGGAATAATGTGCGTGAAAGAAGCCCTGATTAAGACTTTCCTATGCATGGCCTCCAATGCCGGCTTCAACCCACTGGAAAAACTGGGTGATGTTACCACCGGGCAGCGCCGGCAGCAATCCCACAGTATTTCCTTTGATGTGGATTCAGGTCAACTAGTAGATATGCTGGAATCAGGAATTGTTGATCCTGCTCAGGTAAAACAGCATGCAATTCAGGCGGCTGGCGAGGTGGCTGCTGCTATTTTACGGATTGAGACT
>DLUN01000135.1:4393-4725 GCA_003444615.1 Syntrophomonas sp. | reverse complement strand
AATTATGCGATTTGATATGTATTGCATTTTCCAACTCCTTATGGCGTCTATTACTGTGAATATGTCTAATGTCTCAGTTCTTTGGTTATACAATATTCTAGCTTTGGTAATAAAAATTGGTCAAAGGTAACATAAGGTAATACGAAAGGCAGTAGGGATCACCCGCCGCAATTGTCACCTGTGGCGCAGACCACGATGGATGAAAACATAGCTGGTCGGCTTAAGCAGGAGTATTAGCCGGGCGAGTGACGTACGACGAGCCGTTGCAACACACGGCGAAACTGAGGCCTGCGAAGAGGAGCGAGAAGCAGGAGGTTTCGAGCAGCGAGGAC
>DLUN01000135.1:1902-4120 GCA_003444615.1 Syntrophomonas sp. | reverse complement strand
GGAGTCTTGGAGCGAGCTGGCTAAAACTCCTGCAAAGCCGTGGTTAGCATCGACAAAGGTTGCTGCGCGCTCCCGGTGTATGGTATCCAGTAGGTTTACCCTGCGCACCTGTAGAAAAGGCCACGATAAACGTTTTCACAGCCATGCCTGTCTATTACCGGCACTTCAATCATATGTATATAGGGAGATCCGGTTATGGAATGTGCAAACTTATGTTTATTGCGAGTGTTTGGGATTAAAAGGGAGGCATGGGCATTGGCAGCTATATCCACTATCCGCTTTATAGAAACCAAGGACCAAGTGGTCTTTCTGACCTTTGATGACGGCCCCGAACCGATCTTTACCCCCCTGGCTCTGGCGGCATTAAAAAGGTATCAGAGTCAGGCCACCTGGTTTATTTTAGGCCAACAGGCTGAACAAAACATGGAGATTTTAACTGATATTTGCGAGGCCGGGCACGATATCGGTGTGCATAGTTATAATCATGTGAGTTTGACCGGCTTACCACTCGGGCAAATTATCCAGCAATTAGAGAGAACAAAAGCCTTAATTAACAAGGCCACTGGGCGCTTCTGGCCCTTTTTCCGCCCTCCCAATGGGGCTTATAATAATAAAGTTTTAGAGGCGGCTGAATTAACAGGATTTTTGTGGAATGTGATGTGGTCGGTAGACCCACGGGATTACCGTTCTTCACCCCAGCAGATTATTAACCACATCTTAATGAACCTTCATCCCGGAACCATTATTGTGCTCCATGAGGTAACTCCATCCACAACCCAGGCGTTACCTATACTCCTGCAGGAAATCGGCAAGCGAGGTTACCGGGCTCGCAGTTTAAGCCAGTATTTAACCGAGGATAAGTAGACAGTCCTCTCACCTGCGCGAGTTCCTTGGCGAAGGAGTTAGGTAATATTATGGCCGGCAGGTACCACAGGGCTCATATCCGGCATCTAAGGCTTCCTTTTTAGATTCGAACCACACCTGATTGGATGTTTTGGTTCTTTGTCCTTGTGAGCAGTCAGGATAGTGAAATTTCTTGGAGTTGGCATTCCCCAAGAACTTGTTGGGTGAAGGGTTGTCTTCCTGTGAAGCCTCCGGACTTTCTTCAGTAATACCCCACAATCCCCGCCCGTTTTCACGGGCATCCCGCTGGGCAGCCTCAAAAACTTCTACATACTTTACATTAGGCGGATAGGTAGCCATCTGAGCATATCCTTCATAAAGGAGGACTTCGTTGAACATCTCTTCGTCCAGCCATACGTAAGCCAGCAGCCGGCCATATTGATCCCGTTCCTGTACATCAAACTCCAGTTGAACTATTTGATCAGCCAGCTTCTCCTTGGTAAAGTTGCTGGCTTCCCGGCCGTAAGGTTCGACCCCCACGGTTGGATGAACGGTCTCGGGGGTATCTACTCCGATCAGGCGCACTTTTTCCTTAGTTCCGTTAAAACTAACCTCTATGGTATCACCATCCACCACTCGCAGGACCCGGGCGGTGTGGGGGTCGCTTGGGCCGAATCCACAGCCGCTAACCAATAGGGGAAGCAAACAAGCCAGCAGGTAAAGTGTCCTATATAAATGACTGCGTTTTGTGTTTTGAATATTCATGGGTTACCTCTTCTTCCTATACCTATAAATATTTAGAAGCTTCACGCACACTTAAGGGAGCCAGGGTGTGGGTGTCTAAGAATTCTCGTACCCATTCTTTATCAGTTTTGGAGTATTCCCGCAAAGCCCAACCTATAGCCTTATTAATGAAAAACTGTTTACTATTGCTGTTTTTCTCTATAATTAAAGCCAATACTTGGGTATCGGTATTTTGCTTATACTTCAACTGAAAAAGAATAGCGGTCCTGGCCAGCCACATATTATCGCTGCTGGCCCAGGGAATAAGACAGTTTTGCACCAGTTCCGGGTATTTTAGGCATAGAGTTCCCACCGGGATGCTGGTCAGTTTATCCACCGTATCCCACCAGGATTTCATAATGATCAGGGTCTGTAGGTGATGTATATCGGCGGGCTGCAGGTATCCTTTTAGCTCTACCAGGTAATCAAGCGCTACGTACTGAAATTCCCTTTCCGGCAAATCCCATAGAGCATATACATCCTGCCATTCTAGCTGGCCCCTTTTCTTAGCCTGCTTTATAAAATCCTTCTGCAGCTGGGAGCGCACCGGTTTAGATATTCCCAAAAAAGGAAATTGGTTTTTCATATAAGC
>DLUN01000135.1:0-1659 GCA_003444615.1 Syntrophomonas sp. | reverse complement strand
TCCATAAATACCTCCTGTTGTCCCGCTCCAATGGGAACTTTCAACGTATTTTATCATGTTTGGAACACCCCACCTATGATAGTTAGGCTACCAGGGAATATGCAGCTTAAACTCCTTGCGGCAAACAGGGCAAGTAACACTGTGAGTGCCTTGCCGGCGCGGCAGGCGCAGCATTTTGTGACAGTGAGGGCAGCGGCGGTAACGATGGGTTTTAACATCCCGCAGTCTCCGCACCATAAGTGACCCCTGAGCTTGGACAGGGTTCCATATTTTTAGGAATTTTTGATTTTCCATGCTGCGGCGGGAAATGTTACGGGAAAAAGCCCGGTATAGAGTCAAAATTATCACTGCCCACAGTAGGAGCTCCAAGAAGGGAGAGCGAACAAATAGATTTATAAACAGCAAAACAAATGCCAGAGCGATTAAGGCGTAATAGAGCTGATCCTGGCCATATCTGCCTCGCATGAAACGCGCCAGCTTCTCTTGAAAATTCTCCATTAAATCACTTCCTATTATGACGGTCGTCCACGGCACTTGCAGAAGAAATTGCAGCATAAATCACCCAGATTGCAGGTGGGCATCCTGAGTACGTCTTTGCAACATGCTTTGCACCCTGCTTACTGTAACTTCTCTTGTCGCGAATCATCCCCTGAGTGGTCGTATATTATAGCATTATCTTCTGTCACTAAATTATCAGCAGGAAGTACTTTTTTATGTCCGGTATTGGGTTAGGCTAATCGAACCTGCTCCTGTTTAGGCCTGTCCAGGGGCTGATGAAGCTATGCTGGTGGGTGTAATTTGAACTCATAGTGAACTTCATTCCAGACATCAGGGCTCGCCTTGATAAATGTCCTTTCCCAAAAACGTACCTGCTGGCAGCGTTCGATCAATATAACGGTGGAGGTTTTAGTCCCATAATTGGGCATGGTAACAAAAGCGGGAGCCAGCATCCTTTCCATTTCCAGGCTTACCCCAGTATGGGGCAAATCCTCATCATCGGGCTGCTCTTGGTCAGCCAGGATGGCAAATAACCATTCTACATTCACCTGGCCTTCATGCAAAGCTGCCTGTAGTTCCTGTTTCCCTTTAATTGCTTTGGGCCAGGGATCATTCAGCAAAGCATTGCTCAGTGCATGTATTCCAGCCGGCACCTCCTGAAGTTGCTGCTGGCGGTTGGAATAGTAATACAGGGATTCACCATCACCCATCAGCAAGTTAAAGCCATTATAAGCTTCGCCTCCGTCCGGAATCTGTTCCACATAAGCGGATGGAGTCATGGTGTCTATCAGGTATTTATGAACCAAATGGCCCCGGGAAGGAGCGTCTTTTTTGTGGCGGGACGGGTCCCGGTAATTAGTCAAAGCGGCAAAACGCCCGGTGGTGGTAATGCCCATCCAGGTGCCACCCTCTTTCAAGTCCTTCCCCGCCAGAAGATAGGGATTATCCTGCCAAAAGGCCGCCGGTTGGGTAGGCCGGCTATAAAACTCATCCCGGTTGGCAGCTACCACTAATTTATACTTGGGATGATAATCGCAAGCAAATAGTATAAGACACATATTTTCTCCTTTATAATATAAATAAGATAAATCTGCTAACTGCAGAATAGCACCTATATCCCCACAAGTAAATAGGTGACACGGGTAGGTGACACGGGGACGG
>DLUN01000215.1 GCA_003444615.1 Syntrophomonas sp. | reverse complement strand
AGATGTGTATAAGAGACAGACATTTTTAATATCTTCAAGAGTCATTTCCTTGGTTTGAGAACCGCTAAATACTGAGAATATAGAAGTAGGGGCAATAGGCTGTTGGTTCATTATTTGTATGGGTTTAACATAGGCGCCTCCATGAAAAAGCTGAATCCATGCTTTGGCACCGTAGTTTTGAATTGCTTTGGCTAGTTCGGCGAAAGAAGGTATGGCTTCATCTGAATTAATAGAGGGCCCGGCCAATCCTAGTCCCATTTCACCTATTCCAACTGGTCCTACGGTAACAATGCCGGCGCCACCTTTGGCCCTTTCCACATAGTAGTTCACATACCGGTTGTTTAGCTTTCCATCCATGGAGTACCACACACCCATGGATGGGTAGACGATCCTGTTTTTTATCTCCGTTTTATTAATTTTTATGGGGCTAAACAGGGTTTCAAACATTATTGGCCTCCGGATTCTAATCTGTTTGGCTTTCATTTACATGAAATTTTTGGTTATCACCTTTATATGAAAATTAAAGCCGATCTATTCAAACAGAATTGATAAATTGTGCTATTTATTCCCAGCCTGGAAATTCCTTCCAATTAATATGTAAAGGCAACATAGCCTTCTTTCCGCGGACACTTAGGCGTTTCTTTATGTTAAGCCCACAAAGAATGGGCATTTCGATTACACATCAGCTGGTGTCCACCGCCTAAAGATCTAACATCTTTATTGCAATCAGAAAACCGATCGAACCTCCAATTAACCAAAAAACCGTAAATCGAACCAAATACTCTATATCGGTGTAACCAGTGATCAAGTGTTGACCAATTCCATATAGGGTAGCCCCCAATAAGCCGCCCGCGGCTATGCTCAGGAAACGTTTTAGGTTTTTGGGCATTAAACCTCACCTGCCTAATCTATTCACTTCCCTGTGGTGTTTTGAAAACGAGCACTGGAATTTTCCTCTCAGACTGGCTTTCTGCATAGGCTTTAAGTGTTGTAAAGGCGGCTAGGACGTAAAATATTGTGCTTAATTTTTTGGTGATTGGTTGTAACCTGGGGATAAAACGATGGCGTTTTTAGAGGGACTCAACTTAGCTTGTGAATCATTCTACAAATGTAACATACTTAAAAGACCTAATAGGCCCGAGAGGTATTTGAAACCATTAAATAGTATTAAAGCCATAAGAAGCAGTCGGAATGATTGCCAAAAGGTTATTGGGTTTAACGAAAATGTATCAGGCATGGTTATATTCCACAGGTATTGAAAAAGTGACGTTATTATAAATATTAACAAGGGTATTAAAAGCAAGTAATACAGTAAGGCCATATAGAATCTACTCCTTATTAAAATGCCATTTAGGTTTATTTCTCTAATGTGCATATTGTTTCCTTTTTTGGAAATGTTTTTTACGAAGTGACCGGTGAGAGGATCAGGTCCCTTTATTAACCAGAGCCAGCTTTCCGGTCTTTTGTGTCCTCTGGCGTATCGCTGAGAAGTATTGTAATTACCTGCTATTTGCGCAACAATTAAGGGAATAAGGCTATACTGAACCATAGTTATTTATCCAACTTATAAGTAATCAAAGAACCGTGCCGCCTGCTATACTTTCAGAGGAAAACAGTTTAACGATTGGACTTATGGGCATAAGTTGGGCGTTGAGTATGGCCTTCATGACGATTGAGGCTATCAGAATTGTTAAATATAAAACAAGATTAAATCAATCGTTTTATTGCGCATTCCAATGAAATACCCGGTCTGGGATGCACTGTGTTATAACAATTATCGCATGCCTGTTATGTATAACTCTATATTAATGCATCACTATGTCAGCGACAGCGCGTTTTGTTAACTATTATATAGACAAACAAACACCCTATAAATACTGGCACAGAGTCCATTATATCGCTGGCATCAAAATGCAATTCACCGGTCACTAAGTATTTTCCCGCTTTATATATTATTGTTCCTATCAACATACTTATAAGTATGCCTGTAACCGCTTTGAGATCACCTTTGTCCATATAATCGGTCCCCCGCATTCCATTTGGAGTTGTTCCTTGCCTATCTTGTAGTTATAGCTGGATGCTAAAACAATACCCCACCTTTTGTATCTGAATATTATGCCACTTTATTTACTCCTTCTCAGTTGATTTCTGGTTGCTTATAAAGTGAATTTAACAGTACAAAGCCCCATAGTATGCCAGCTACTTTCGCCAAAGCTTGGTGGTACCCTAATATGTTACTGACTGCCGTCACCAATAGCGTTAATTGAGGAAGCAGTATACATATAATATAGGTCAGGACAAACAAAAGTCCGGGTAGACTAAGAACTACTAGACGGAGCCAATCCACCTTCCATGCTCCATCCTGACGGGCTGTCTTTACTAATTGGGGCAAGGCCAAAAGCGACCCCACCAAAGCCGGAAATCCTATCATTACAAATAGAATCCATAAATAGGGTGGTTGAAAGTTGTATGAATAAATGTTCTGATAATACCTGTTCAATTGCTCAACTTTAATTATTAAGAAACCGATGGCAGCTAGGTAAATTATATAGCCCATTAATCGTTTGATATGGTAATTCACAAACATCCCCCCTTAAATGTACAGTAAATAACTTGGTATACTTTTAATAACAACCTAACACTGTGTTGGCCTGCATGGCTGACCTTTAAGTTTCTCCTTTCTCAGGCAGCAAGGGCTGGTACATCATTATCGCCCGGTTGCTGCAAACGTGTTCATCCCCAACCTCGCTCCCGTTACCATTAATGATTTTACGGTAAAGCACGTTGCTGCGAATGTATCCACCCCACCAGGCCGCTTTTATGATATGCTCCCGTTCATATACCCTGTACCTGTATATCAACGGTTGGCTACAGCGCCATTCTCCATGCAAAAACTCATCATCCAGCCAAACCAAAAGCTGGTAGTCGGCCCCGGTATTGTTTTGTATCTGCAAATCTATATAGTTATAGCTAACCGTAGCCCCGCTGCCGAAAGGCTGTGTTCGGTTGCTATCGGGAAATACATCATAATTATGCCTCCATCGTTCGGTTACGGTTAGGGGTGTATGCAGCGTCATCCAGTAAATAAGATTTGATAATTGGCACAATCCCCCGCCCGTTCCCGGATCAAATCTGCCATTACACAGCACCATGCCCTTTAAATATCCCTTACGCTTGGTTGGTTTGCCTACCAGTTTCCAAAAGGAAAACACTTCTCCCGGTTTTAATATCAACCCGTTCATGGTCTGTCCCGCTAATTGAAGATTGGTAATTTTGTTGTATTGCAATTGCATGTCAACCTGGGACAGTTTTCGTAATAGAGGTGTTTGGTGGGTAAAAGCTAGATAGGGGAGCGTCGAATTGCGGTAAGTATAACAAGCATATTTTGTACCAGAGGCTAGCCACTGCAGTTGGCGCCGCCAGGTATAGTAGATGCGGCCAAGCCTTAACCTAAGTTGACTACGCTGCAGGGGCTCTGGATCATGATTCCAAGACACCGACACACTTGCCATCCTCCCGAATCTCTTAGTCTCCTAAAACTTTACGTAATTATTTTCTAAAACTTGCTATTTACAAACATGCCGCTTAGAATTACTCATTATTAACAACTTTTTGATAATCACCAGTGTTTCACGTGAAACATTGTAGTCTGCTAACCAGTGAAGAATGCCGTTTTTATGGAGGGAGTACTTATTCCCTCCAAAATAATCAAAAGTGAAACCGCAGCGGTACACCTGCTGGCTATTGATCCTTTTTCATCATTTAGGAAGAAATCGAATTTAGCAGTGAAATGCAAATCTAATAGGCCACATAATCCATGCCCAATAATAACAAACATTGTTCATTGCTGGTCGGCTTTAGCAGGAGTATTAGCCGGGCGAGTGACTTATGACGAGCCGCTGCAACACACGGCGAAACTGAGGGCTGCGAAGGGTCGCTCGAAACAGGAGGTTTCGAGCAGCGAGGACTGAGTGCATGGATGCCGAATTGCGAGAGGTCCGCTTCGCACCGAAGTAAGCCGATGTGTTGCAGGCGAGGTGTCTTGGAGCGAGCTGGCTAATACTCCTGCAAAGCCGTGGTTAGCATCGACATAGAGATTGCTACG
>DLUN01000216.1:23057-23466 GCA_003444615.1 Syntrophomonas sp. | reverse complement strand
GTTCAATATCCTCATCAGTTATTTCCTGACCATTCATTACCAAGCCCGCCAGGCTAAAGCCATGTTTCTCACCTAGGTGGCGCAGGTAAGCTACCGTTTCCAAAGGCAGTTTGGCCCCAATGCTGAAATGCTGGTAATCTCCTTCCAGGGCTAGCAGTACGGTTTCAGCCAGACAAGCCAGACTGACTCCCTCCCGGTACCCGAAGTTTGGTCCGAAAGATATGTGGTTCGGATATTGCACCAAGCCACCTTCCAAAACCAATAGATCATCCCTGGTCTGATAGACTTCTGGAGACACATCGGCTGGTCGGGCTACATCGCAAACTACACAACCCGGCTTAAGGTGCTGGGGATATATTAAAAAATCAGGCGCATTACTGGTAGCCACTATTAGATCACAGTTGGGCAG
>DLUN01000216.1:22407-22778 GCA_003444615.1 Syntrophomonas sp. | reverse complement strand
CAGCTTTTACCCATTCTTGAGTAAGCTTGCCCTGATTATAAACTTCCCATAGCTGTTGGGCTTTAATATCATCATGGCGGCTAGACAAGCCTTCCGTTACTATTTTCAGCCAACCAGCCAGGCCACTTTCTTCACCTTTTTCCAGCCTTTCCCGGGCATAAGCAAAAATATCCTTAAACAACGAATTTAAGCGGTTGCGGCTACTTGTAGGGTGTTGAGCATTACCTAAAAGAATAATATTAGCCACCTGTTCAGACAAAAGCAAAGAACAGGCCCGGCCAATGGAGCCGGTTGCTCCTACTACGGCACCCTGGGCTTGGGCTACATCAATATGCATCTTTGCTGCCCCTTGGTAGAGCGCTTCCATAGCC